>NZ_CEXWTU010000001.1:0-25827 GCF_982758155.1 Marinagarivorans sp.
AGTCGCGGCGGTGTTCGTAGTTTTTACTGTTAACTTTGTCAAAGCCACACAAAAAACTCCGTCTAACACAACGGCTTGTAACATTGTAAAAAGGGGTATCGTTTATTGATACCAATTGGCTGCGCGGTTGAGTCATGGTTGCTTATCCAGTACTTTATGGTTTAACACTAGATAATATTGTTGAGGGAGTCAAATAACGGATTTTTTAAGAGGTTGAGTTCTTTATGCTCTTTTACTGATTTAACGAGTGCCTGTCCTCGTTTTTTCCCATCGAGTGTTGAGGGCACGCTTTCTATGGCGGCGAGCAGCGAGGGGTTATCGTCCAGTGTGGCTGTGACAGCATCATTCTTGCCAAATTGCTTATGCCACTGCGCGATCTCGTTGCGGGTGATCTGGAATAGCCAGGTTAGCAGCGATGCCTCGCCACGGTAGGTGTGTAAATAGCGCATGGCATTGGTCAGGCTCTGCTGAACAATGTCGTGGCAGTTGGCTTCGTTATCCACACGGCCACGGCAAAAACGGTACATTTTATTAAAATAGGTTTGATAGAACCGCGTAAAAGCCGCCTCATCACCCTTGAGCAGTGCTTTCACCAGCAATACATCGGCTTGATGCATAGCATTGGCGGAGCGATTAAATAAGCGAGTCACGATCGACATGGTGTTAGAGCCAGCCTTTAAGGGGGATACGCAGGTTAGAGTGTGCTGTGGCGCAAAATCAATCGCGGGGTGTGAGGTTTTTTGGGATAGCTCTTCCTGCGCTTAGCCTAAGACTTATGATGGGGTGTTCGCGGAGCTTGCCGATGTTTTCTGGTAGGGTTTAAAGGCTTCTTCAATATTTTGGTATAGCTCATGTACCCAGGGTTTACTGCCTTTGGGTGGGACTAGTGCTTTAATTCTGGGGTCTGATGGGGCAATGATTACGTTAATATTTTTGATACCTACATCGTTACTTACAATGAACAGCTCTTCAATGGCGCTATTACCCATGGCCAAGCATCCAATTGAAACGGCGTTGCCGTGGATAAATATATTCGACCCGGGCTCTGTTCGGTTTTCTTTGCTTGCCCACTTTAGGTCGAATTTGTTGGGGTAATTGATTTTCATGGAAAGGTGGTAAGCGCTATTGGGGTTGAGTCCAATAATTTTGTAAATTCCTTCCGGTACTTGCCTATCTCCCTCTCTTAATTTAGGTCCCAACTTCCCGCTCGCGGCTTTTATATCGTATGTTTTTATCGGAGCCCATTGCGTTCCATTCGAAGCCCAAACTTCTAACAAATCTGTATCTTTACTGGCTAAAAAGGTGATTTTTTGAGGAGGGTATTGAATGCCTGCTTGTTTGAAGTTAGAGGCGATACGGGCTCTTGATTGTTCACCGTATCGGTTTTCAATATCTGAAACAGTACGTTGCCCCACTGTTTTCGCATAAACGGGATGCCAGAGGCCACGGCCAAATGCTCCAAATATAAACAGCAGGGTGATCGATAGTGAATAGAGTAAAATTTTAGTTTTCATGGCTTATTCTCAATAATATAGGCATTTTAAAATTTTTCCTTTATCCAATATTTAAGTGTACCGCTTAATAATCCAGTTGCCCGCCCACCATAAATGCCCTTCGATGCTCTTCAATGATAAATCCTGTGCTTAACAATATTGCTGGAAGTTCTTGGCTAATATTTTTGCTGCTGATGCGGCCAACACCGAAGTGGCGTAGTTTGGTTTGTTGCGCAAGTGCTTCTGATGCGTAGATCACTTTTTTGCCTGTCATGCGCGAAGCCCATTGTAGTAACTCATGGGCAGAGGCGTCGTAAAGATTGAAATCGGCTTCTGTGTTGAGTGTCCATTGCCAATATTCATCGCTTTTGGCGACATGTTGCGTTTGGGGGTTACCGGTATGATCAAGAGTGAGTGAATCACCGAGATCGGCAGAGGTTGATGCGTAGATGACTTGTGTGGGTGTCGTTATTTTTGCTGTGCCTTCGCGCATGGTGATATGCAGCGCTTGTTGGGTAACGCGTACTTCGTATTGGGTGCCGATATCGGTAATTTCGCCAAAAGGGGTCACGACAGTAACCGAGGTGTTTTGCGCGGAGGCATCAATATAGACGCGGCCAGCATGCAGCTGTATGCCGTGATCGAGCAGTGTTAACGCTGTGTTTTCATCTAGCGTGATGGTTGCTGTGTTATTCAATGCGATATTGGCTTGGCTATTATCGGCGGTGTTAAAGGTATCGCCTTGGTAAAGTGTGGCTGCGCTATGGCTTGGGTGCTTATTTCGGTAAAAGTCACCTTGTGCCAACATAATTGTCGCGACTGCAGATGGCTTTTGGGCGGGGAATAGCAGCGGTGTAATCGCGAGTAAAGCCATTAAAATAATAACGCCTGCGATAGCGCCGAAAAGCCAATTAAGCTTGCGACGATTTTTTTTAGGACTGGCCTTTTTTGCCGGTATTAACACGGGATTGAAGGGGGTTGTTTCTTGTTTTTCGACCGTGTCACTTTTGGGTGGCAGGTTAAGCGGGCTAGTGGTGATGGCCGAGCGCCAACCCACTTTAAGGGTGTATTGCCTGAGGGGCGGTGGGTTTTGCTGCGGTGAGGAAGTCATTTTTTAACACTTTATATCGGTGGTAATTTCAGGGCGCTAGATTATCAAGGGCTCTGCGATGGTCAATGTTAACGTGTGATTATTACTAAATTATTCGTAACTGTTCAGGTGGGTTAGAAATAATGCCCACCTAAAAGGCGAATTGATTGTTTTCTGGGCATTCAAGCGTCGGGAACGCTTGCATAGCGCCCATGGATGGCATGAGCGGCCCAGAAAATGGTCAATTTGCCGGCCTATTTGAGCATGGCTGAATAGTTACAATTATTCACTGTTCTGCGCACTACACACGCCTGTGCGTTGAGCCGGCGTGTGTTGAGGTCTGTTTTTCTTACGCTGGATTAATACGGTAAGCTGAAGAGATTTTGCGCTGTGGTGAAGTTTTCGAGCGGCAATGCGATAACGGTTGAGTAATCAATACTGCCGTCATCATCGTAATCGGCCGATAGGGTCACTTCCTCGGTATTAATGCGATCGATAAAAAGTTTGCTGCCGCCAGATTCCAGTAAAAAACTGCCCTGCACGATGCCGTTAACAGTCCCCATCGGTTCGATTGTTGAGAGGGTGTAGTTAAATCGTTCACCACCCTTTGTCGCGTCAATACTGCCCGCAATATAGGTCAGTTGTTGCTGGTCTGTGAGCTCAAAGACTAAGCTAAAACCGTCGTATTTAATGCTAGAGAGGGGGGAGGCATCGGGATTATTGATCGTACCGTGTGCGGCAAACATTGTGGTGCTGTGGGTTTTCTCTGCATTACTGAGTGCCGTTATGCCAAATTCGCCATCTACCCAGTAAGTTGAGGTGACCGTATCGGAAATTCGAGTATTACTGTAATCGTCAAAATTTGCGAGTAGGTCTGCGCTAGCATCCGATGTTTCTTTGTCGACTTCTAAGCTAGTGGTTATCGCGAAAGCGCCGCCCTGTGTAACAAGGTCGGTATGGTTACCATTAGTGCAATCAATGAATTCCAGTGAGATAGCGGTTTCGATCGCAGAATTTGTATCGTTATCGCGAAGCTGTGTGGGTTCACGTTGAATATTGACTAGACCGCTGGTGGAGCAATTTTGAATTGTCGGAGCTACAGGGGCAGCGGTCGTTAGGAGTTGTAGGTCAGAGTCTGTCGTCCATGGACTGTCGTCTTCAAGTGTAAACGGCTGCCCTGCATTATCAGCCGAGGGATCGAAGGATTGGAGTTGCAGATCAGCGTTGCTGGTTAAAGCGAGCTCGGTTTGCCCTGCATTAGCATATAGCGCTGTTTGCTGATTAATATCAATCGGTAGCTGGGGAAAGGTAGACAGCGCCACTTTCGACAGGGCAACGGCTTGATCATTGTTAAGGGTAGGGGAGGTGCTATTTTGCTCTGCTGCGCTGCTATTAATGCTATTTCCGTCGCAAGCGGCAAAGCCGGCAATGCAAAAGCCGAGCATGGCTATTTTGAAGTATTGCTCGGTAACAGTTATTAAGCACTTAAGTCGGCCATTTCCAGTGGGGTCGTACATATTCACAATCCTTTCAAGGTATGCCTTATTCTAGCCGATTTACGGCTTCAGTTGTGCTGGCGCGGGTCACAAATTGTGATTAGCGGGCTGGTTCCCTGCTACGGGGTATGCCTCGTCTCTTAAGTTTTGGCTGATAGTGTCTGGCGTAGCAGTTTGTCTAATAGCTGTTGCAGTTGCTGGAGTTGCTCACGGTTTAAGGGGGTGTGACTGTAGTGGTATTGGTTGAACAGTGCGGCTACCTGTTGGCGTTGTTCGCTGGATAAATAACTACGGCCCACCAATGCGGTAAAGCGCTCGATCGTTAAGCCCGGCTCGGGGTGCTCGGCTCGGTTGTTGAGGGCTTTGTGCAGCCAATGCAGTTGTTGTTTGATGGATAATGCGGGGCCTTTATCTAAGCGATAAAGCCAGTAGCGGTTTTGTACGGTGCCGCCATGTTTGTGCCATAAACGATAGCCAATGATAGCGATTACGGCCAAGGCTAACCAAAGCCACCACAATGTGAATACCACAACTTTTACAGCGGCTAGCGCTACGGTCACTATTAGCGTGAGGCTATACCAAGCCGAGCGCATCATACCGGCCAAGCTGAATGTTTGGTCGCCACCGGTTTCTTGTTCTATACGCTCAAGTTCGCGAATGTATTGCTGAATTTTTTCGGCGGTTACACCGCTATTGTGTTCGGGTGTGGTGGGCATGGGGTAGTAGGCGGTGGGCTCTAATAGCATCCATCCGCGATCGTCTACGTAGGCTTCTACCCAAGCATGACCATCTAATGCGCGAACTTCGTAATAGCCGGTTAATGGGTTTTGGTTGTGCGCGAGCAAACCGGTAACTACCCGTGCCGGTATGCCTAAGGTGCGTAGCATAATGGTCAGTGCGCTGGCAAAGTACTCGCAGTGGCCTTTGCGCGTTTCGAATAAAAAGCTGGCGAGGGGAGTGTAGTTTTGCGAGTTAAATATAGATTCAAAATCGTAGTCGTATTGGGTACGCAGAAGCGTTTCTAGGGCGATAGCTTGTTGCTGTTGTTGATGCTGGTCATGTTGATGCTGTTGCTTGCCAGCATTGGTCGGTATTTTTGCGTTATCGCGTGCGAGTACATAGATTCGTGGATCAAGGTTCGCAGGAAGTGTTAGGTAGTGGCCGAGGTTGGCTAGCCGCTGCTGTTGGGCTTGCCGTTGGTTTTCGTCTAATAGCTTTTGGGTTTCTGGGTTGGCTGCGGTAACGCCTTGGGTTTTGGCGGTTAATTCACTGAACAATCGGCCATCGACCATAATGAGCTGTGCTTGCGCACCATATACCGTGCCAGCCTGCAAAGGCCCAGGCGCAAACCATTGGCCAAAGGCATCGTGGGCGATAACGGTGGCGGGGAAGTCGAGTTCGGTGAGTTGCTCGGCAAAGGGGATATTACTGCGCATAGTGCGTTCGATATGGACTTGGTAATCGACCGTCATGTGCTGCGCGGCATTCGAAGCGGCTAGGGTGGATAGTTCGGCTTCAAAATGGCCACGTTTAAGGCGTTTTTTGTGTAGCTGTTGTTTTGATTGCGACCAGCGCTCGCCGTCAAACTGGTCGAAGACGCGGGCTTTTAAGTACAGCGGTACGTCGCTTTTAACCCGTGCGACTATCGCGTTACTTAAACGTGAGGATTGGCTATCGGGGTTCTGCACCGAAAAGCTTTCGTCAAAACCATCGTATTGATAGCTGTCATCGGCAATGGGTTGCTTAGGTTTGCTGGCTTCGGCGTTGTCTTCATTATTGTTTTGTGGCTCGGCTGGCTCGGTTTTATCGTCATCGCTGGGTGGTTTATCGGCCTCTTGTTCCCAGCTGGCATTTTCGTAAAAATGGTCCGACCCACCAGCGTGCGCGCCAATATTGCCCGCCGGAAAACGCGGCATTAATAAGTAGATTATTAAGCCTAAGGCTAGGGTTGCACTGGCTAATTGGGCGTTGTGTTTGAATGGCGGCAGGGCGCTGCTAGTGCATTGCACGTTTTGCTGTGAAGGGCTTTTGGTGAGCGTGAGATAAATCGTTTTTAGGGTAAATGCGGCCGCCAAACCAAAGCCGGCCATAAACAATAAATAGTGGCCTGTTTTCGCATCGGCAGCGCCGGCTAATAGGCAAACAAAACCAATCAAAATAGCGCTGTATATACGGTTGTTGTGATCGGCGCGTACATTCATTGCAAGCTGGGCTACCACCAGTAATGCCATAAGGCCGGTGATTAAATCTGTACTGAACAGTAGCCCCAAAAATACGGCAATACCGGCGCCGGCGATGCCTTCGGCAATTTTGTGGCGTTGCTCTAAGGTGCTAGGCGCGGCGCTTAGGGTAAACCACATTAAACCTGCCGTGCACAAGCTTAGCGCTAGCCCAAGTTCGCTATAGTGCAGCCACAAAAAACCCGCTAAGCCTATAGAAACACAGGCGCTGCAAAGTAACTTTAGGCTGGTGGTTAATGGGGGCTGTTGATTGTCGGCTTCCTCAGTGGTTGTCATTGAATAACCGCTCTAAATTATCGCTGGCGCGAATGGGAATGATCACCTGATTACCTTGTAGCGTTACCGCTTGTGCGCGTGCGCGCATTAATGGTTTTAAATAACTTTGACTATCGAAAACACATTGCCAATGCTTTTGATGCTGGGGCGGGCTGCTGGTAATGGTTTCTAAGCTAAAGCTAATCGCAATGCTGGTACGTGAGTATTCCGCCAGCGCTTGCTCCACTTGCTGCTGGTAGTACTCCGTTTTTTGCGGTTGCGATGTCACTTCGGCCAGTTGTTGGTAGAAGTCTGTTAATTGGTGGCTGCTTGCAATCCGGCCCTGGCATGCGCCGGCATAGACGGTATGAAAACCTTGGCGCAGGGCGTAATCGGCTAGTGATGCCGCAAGTATTAAGCTGTGCTCTAGGGCATTGCGCTCGCCGTCGCCGACATTCAGGGCGTCGGTATTATTGATAATGAGTAGCAAGCTGGGTTGCTCAAGCTGCTCGTATTCACGCACTTTAATATCACCGCTTCGGGCGCTGGCACGCCAATCGATACGCCGGTAATTATCGCCATAACGGTAGTCGCGCAAACCTAAAAAAAGATCATCACCATGGTGTTGCTGCTTGGGGTGGTCGTCGCACTGGTTGGCACCGTTAAGCCAGCGAGTAGGCAGCGTGCGAATATTGATGAGCCTAGGGTAGATCGTGCGTTCGGCGGTAGGCGTAGTGAGCTTTTTGCGAAAAAGAAATAGCCCAAACGGATAGGCGCAGTGCGCTTCGATGTGACCGAGTTGGGTGTGCCCGCGCTGGGTTGTGGGCACGCGGTAAGTTACGTGTGCGGCCTTGCCCTTAGGGTGAATGCCGCTGATATGGGCACTAAGGGGCTGGTCGTCTTCCTCTGTCGTGTCTTGTGGCAACCGCAGGGTTATTCCGTATACCGGCTTAAGGGCTTGAAGGTGAAGCGCAATGGTTTGGTCGTTGCCCGCATGAACGGGAGCAATCGTTAAAAAGCGTGCGCGAACGCGGGCGAGATAAACCCACGGAACAACGGCCGATAGCGTGAATGTAGCGAGTAGCATGGCCACTATGCCGTACAGCAGCGCCAGGCCGCGATTCCATGCAATAAAGCACAGCGTAAATAACAGCACCCACACGACGAATCGCACTTGAACAATACGGTAAAACCGCTGTTGCCAGAGTTCGGGAATGGCCAAATTATTGCTCGTTTTACTGTGCGGCATTGGGCTTGCTGTCATCGCTTTCGCTTTTGGCGACGCCGGGTACGGCAACGGTCTTTAAAAGGTTGGCGACCAAGGTGTCGGTTTGGCTGGTACTTTGTTGGCCGCGGGTGATTAAACGGTGGTTGAGGATGGCGGGCGCAACAGCCTGCACATGCTCTGGCGTGACAAACTCTTGCCCACCAAGGTAAGCCTGCGCGCGGGCGGCCTGCATTAAGGCAATGGCTGCACGGGGGCTGGCGCCAAGGCGAATATCTTTGTGTTCGCGGGTGGCTTCTACAAGAGTAACAATATAGCGCTGAACCTCGTTATTCAGCGTAACCTTCAAACAGTTTTGTTGCCACATCACCAACTGCTCTTTGCTGACCAAGGCTTGAATGTTTTCAATAGGCTCCTGCTGTTGATGGCTCTGCAGGATAGTAAGTGCTTGCTCTGTGCTGGGGTAACCCAAATGTAAGCGCATAAAAAAGCGGTCTAGTTGGGCTTCGGGTAGTGGAAAAGTACCGGCAAATTCAATGGGGTTTTGGGTGGCTACGACCATAAATGGCTTAGGTAACGCGGCGGTCTTGCGGTCGATAGTGACATTGCCCTCGGCCATCGCTTCTAAAAAAGCAGATTGCGTTCGCGGTGACGCGCGGTTGATCTCATCAACTAATAAAAGGTTGGTGAAGACGGGGCCAGGTAAAAATTTAAAGTCTTGGGTGTTGGGCTGATAAATATTGCCGCCGAGCACATCGCTGGGCATTAAGTCGGGCGTACATTGGATGCGTTTAAAGCTAAGGGATAAGCTTTTGGCGAGGGCTTTGGCCAACGTTGTTTTACCTAAGCCCGGCACATCTTCTAGCAATACATGGCCGGAACACAAGAGCGCCACAAGCAGTTGGTTGATAACACTTTCGTGGCCAAGGTAAACCGATTGCAATTGCTGTTTAAGCGGCGCGATCTCGGTGGCGATAGAAGAGCTCATGGCATTTCCCGTAGCAATAGTTGTAGCGATAGTTGTAGTAAAAGCTTTAGCAGTGGTTGCAGCAAGAGCTGAAGCAATAAATAGGCTGGGCGTAAGCCATATTAAAAGTGTGAGCAGGGAATATAGCTTGGGTGCTGTAGGCGCGTCATCCCTTGGTGTTATTTAACGTGCCAAGCAGGTAGTCAGGTGCGCCATGGGCTCGCAATTTAAGATGGAGCCTGTCGCCGGCCCACTTCTTGCTTTAGCTACATATCTGCGTGTAAACCTCTGTGTCTTGAGCTTAAAGCCCAATACTAGTGCGTGACGAGGCACGAGTTGGGTCGTTTTCCCTCCCCGTATTGGACTTCGCACGTAATGTTTCGCACCAATAGTGTGCTTTTTGCACCAAGCTAGTTCCTTTATCGGGGCTTGCGCAGGCCAAACCCGACTTTGAAGGGCGTTGTGCGCCCGAATTAACCTGGCATAACTATGAATCACGATCAACAAACGTCGACAAAACAACAACTCCTTATTGTGGGTAACGGCATGGCGGCGGGCCGAATGGTGGATGAGCTGATGGCTCGCGATCCGCAGCGTTTTGCGATTACTGTTATTGGTGACGAGCCCCACGGCAGTTATAACCGCATTATGTTGTCCCCGGTATTATCGGGCGAGTCTACCGCGTTGAGTATTATTCAAAAGCCGGCGGCTTGGTATGCTGATAACGGTATGCGCTTTCTGGCTGGTGTGCGCGTTTTACGGATCAATCGTCAGCAAAAAACGGTGGACTGCGATAATGGCGAGCAGGTGTCGTACGATCACCTTATTATGGCAACTGGCTCGCGGCCAGCGCGCATTCCCGCTAAAAACCAAGACATTACGGGGGTGATGGCTTTTCGCACCTTAGATGATGTTGATACCATTCTGGCGTTAGGAGAAACCGCCAAGCATGCGATTGTTGTCGGCGGTGGTTTGCTCGGTTTAGAGGCGGCTTATGGCATGGCTGTTAGGGGAATTGATGTCACTTTAATTCACCGCAGTGGTTGGTTGCTGAATCGTCAGTTAGATGGCGATTCTGGTGCGCTGTTGGCAAAAGTGATGGCCCATAAAGGGGTGCGCTTTCGCTTGAGTGCGGAAGTTGTTTCTTTTAATGGTAGCCGCCGAGTCGAGAGCGCAACACTGACGGGTGGAGAAACGCTACCGTGCGATATCGCTGTAATAGCGACAGGCATTACGCCAAATGCTGAGCTGGGTTTTGAGGCTGGCCTTAAGGGTCGTCGAGGTATAGAGGTTAACGATTATCTTGCCACCAGTGATCCAGCGATTAGCGCGATAGGCGAATGTACCGAGCATAATGGTGAGACTTTTGGTTTGGTGGAGCCGATTTGGCAGCACTGCATTAGCTTGGCCGACCGGCTTGCTTTGAATGTAAGTACCGCGTATGAAAATATGCCGGTTGCGACAAAGCTAAAAGTTTCTGGCGTACAGGTTTTTTCTGCCGGCGAATGGTTAACCACCAACGAGCATCGCGAAGTGGTTTATAGCGATACTGCGCGTAATATTTACCGCAAGCTCCTACTGAAAAACAATCGTATTGTGGGCATTGTATTTTTTGGCGATGTTCGCGATGGACAGTATTTTTTCGAGCTTATGGAGCATGGTGTCGCGGTGGCCCAAGCGTTGCCGCAGTTGTTAATGGGGCGCGCCTTCTGTAGCGAAGTACCTCAAGCGGAAGCGACCTCTGAAGTGGTTGCTGCTTAGTTTTTCACTGTCGTGTTTCATCGTTAATCTATTTAATTTAAAGCTGCATTTTTGTGGCTAAATAAAGTTTGATCAGGACTGTTTATGTCGTCACTCATTGCCACCGTAAATTCAGCCGAGCCACAGCAAACACATGAAACAACGTGTTGTTACTGTGGTGTGGGTTGCGGTGTGACAGCCACGGTTGAAAATAATACCTTGGTTGCAGTTAAAGGCCGCGAAGATCATCCGGCGAATTTGGGGCGGCTTTGTGTTAAAGGCTCTTCATTACACCAAACCCAATACTCGCCCGACCGATTATTAAAGCCTCGCTTACACGGCAAGGATGTGAGTTGGGATGAGGCATTGGATTACAGTGCGAATAAGTTTAACGACATTATTGCGGAGCACGGCCCTGATGCGGTTGCGTTTTATTTAAGTGGCCAGCTATTAACCGAAGACTACTATATTGCGAATAAGCTCATTAAGGGGTTTATTGGCACGGCCAATGTCGATACTAATAGCCGTTTATGCATGGCCAGCGCGGTAGTTGCGCACAAGCGTGCGTTTGGTAATGATGCGGTGCCGGGTTGTTATGAAGATCTAGAAAAAACCGATGTTTTAATTTTAGTCGGTTCGAATGCGGCTTTTGCTCACCCAGTCACTTTTCAGCGTATTGTTAAAGCTAAGCAAGAGCGCCCGCATATGAAAGTTGTGGTGCTCGACCCCCGCCGCACAGCCACATGCGATATTGCCGATATTCATATTCCTTTAGCGCCAGGCAGTGATGCTTACTTTTTTAATGGCTTGCTCAGTTATTTAGCGAGTAACGATCATTTAGATAAGGAATATATCGAGCAATACACCGAAGGTTTTGAGGCGGCGATTGATATTGCCCATACCCAAAGCGGCAGTGTGCAGGCGGTGGCGCAAGTGTGTGATGTGGCAGCGCCTTTAATTGAGCAGGTGTTCTCGCTGTTTGCGCAGAACGAAAAAGTCGTGACTGTATTTTCGCAAGGTGTTAATCAATCTTCATCGGGGGTGGATAAGGGTAATGCCATTATTAATTGCCATTTAGCCACCGGTAAAATTGGTAAGGAAGGCGCCTGTCCTTTTTCGATTACTGGCCAACCGAATGCAATGGGCGGAAGAGAAGTGGGCGGGTTAGCGAATCAACTCGCGGCGCATATGGGTTTTGATAGCCAGGAAAATATTGATCGAGTGGCCAACTTTTGGCAGGCGCCCAATATGGCACAAAGAGAAGGCCTAAAAGCGGTCGATATGTTTAAGGCTGTGGACGAGGGGAAAATTAAAGCAATTTGGATTATGGCGACTAATCCGGTGGTGAGTATGCCAGATGCAGATTTCGTTAAGCGCGCGCTTGAAAAGTGTGAGTTGGTCATGGTGAGCGAAGTGATCGCTGATACCGATACCGCCAAAACGGCGGATGTTTTATTACCAGCAACCGGTTGGAGTGAAAAGCACGGCACAGTGACGAATTCAGAGCGCTGTATTTCATTGCAAAAAGGTTTTTTGCCACCACCAGGTGAAGCCAAACACGACTGGGATATTCTAGCGATGTTTGCGCGTAAGATGGGCTTTGAAGAAGGTTTTAATTACGAGCACCAAGCTGATATTTTTCGTGAGCATGCAGCGCTATCGGCATTGGATAATCAACGTTCACGCGCATTTGATATATCGGCAATGGCGAATATCAGTAATGATGCCTTCGATACAATGGAGCCTATTCAGTGGCCTGTAACAGTGGAGCAGCCGAAAGGCACAAAACGTTTATTTGCCGACGGTTATTTTTTTACGCCATCAACTAAGGCAAAATTTATTGCCATTACGGCTCGCTTGCCAGTGCAGCCGCCTAAGGTTGATGAAGTGATCATGAATACGGGCCGGATTCGCGATCAATGGCATACCATGTCGCGCACAGGCACCGCGGCTAACTTATTAAGCCATACGGAAGAGCCTTATGTCGATGTTCACCCTGATGACGCTAAGCGTTTTACCTTGGCGGAAAATGAAATCGTTGAGCTATCTAACCGTGGTTCGCGTTATTTAGGCCGGGTGAAAATTAATGCGGCGCAGCGAGTCGGCGAAGTTTTTGTGCCCATGCACTGGAACAATAAATATGCTGCCAGTTCGCGTGCGGATGCATTAGTGAACCCTTTTGTCGATCCCATATGCGGTCAGCCGGAATTCAAACACAGCCCCGTTAAAATTAAACCCCATGCAACTGTGTGGGCCGGCTTTCTGGTGACCACTAAAGATTTTCAGCCCGCGTGTGATTACTGGACAAAAATGACTAGCGACATCGGCTACCGTTATCGTTTAGCCGATCTGCAATCTGTTGAATATTCGGGTTGGTTAAAACAACAGTTTCCTGAAATTACGGATTGGCAAGAGCTAACCGATAGCGAGCAAAAATACTATCGTGCGGCAGGCTACAGTAATAATAAGTTGGTGGTTGTCTTTAATGCTGAAGCGGGGAAATCTATGCCGCAAGAAGGCCGTTGGTTGGATAAGCAGTTGGGTAGCGAATTAGATAATGTTACCCGTTATGCAATTCTAGCTGGGAACGAGGGTAACGGTGGAGCAGACGAAGGTGCCATTATTTGTTCGTGTTATCAAATTGGTGAGAATACGATTAAAGAAGCCATTGTGGCCGGTTGTAGAAGTACGCAAGCGTTGGGTGAAGCATTAAAGTGCGGCACCAATTGTGGGTCTTGCATCCCTGAGTTGAATGGATTAATTAAACAGGTTGAATCGCTTACCTAAATTTAAAGTCGACATTACACCCTTCTTGTGGCGCATGGTAAAGGTATCCATGCGCCATTTTTTTTGTTCATTTTAAACCGCGCGTGGCGTTCAATACCTTCATATGGGGATTTTGGTGTCATTAACACAAAAAATATGCCGGCTTTTTGTCTAAATACAAAAAAAACAGTAATAAAAATTGCGCGCGCCAAATTTTATTACTAATAGTTTAAGTGTCATTAGCATTTTTAATGAATGGAATCGTGTTGCTCGGCAGTGAAAATAGAAGAGGTAAACTCAACTATTTTCGAGCGACGCTCGGCAAGAGGCCATAAGCTACCTACGAGGTATTGTGACATGAAGCTAGTAAGTCATTTTCCAGATTTCTCAATGCTTGCCATATTGGTTGAGCGCCTCATTAAACAGTCCTTTCCTTCTAAATTACGTGACCGAATTGAGCCTCCCGAATTAGGGGAAGAATTAATTCCGCCCGGTGTGAAATCCAGCGTCTTTAATGGCTTTGTAACTTCAGGTAACAACAGTAATGGTTTAAAGCTAAAAATACATCACGACAAAAAAGGTGGTGTGTCGTGTTGCTGGCAAGTTGGGCGTGCTTTTGAGGGGTATCCCGAAACACTTCATGGTGGCGTTAGTTTTGCCATTCTCGACGAGTTATTAGCGTATTCAGTGTTTGATCGCTACAGAACTTTTGCGGTGACACTGACCAGTAAAACACAATGGCTAGGCCGTATAAAAGTGGATACAGAAATTACGGCTAAAGCCACGGTTGTACGAAAGTTTTGGCGTTTCGTTCGCGTGGAAGGAAAAATATTTAATAGTAAGGGGCGCGTTGTTGTAAAGATGCACAGCACATTTTATATACCGACTAAAAAGGAGTTTAAAAAAATTATGAACCTTTCTGTAATGCCATCCGAGTCATTGCCTTATTGCGGCGCGGATTAATTCTAATTAATAAACAAATAAAACCAATAATTATTAATGAAAAGGGGTTAGTTATGCAAAGTTGCTTAGTGGATATTCTAGAAAAAGCACCTGTCGAAGCAAGGGATCTTTATCAACAATATAGTTTGGATGAGGAAATTAACCGTATTGCCTATCACTATGAAGTAGAGCCTGAATTCTTTCGAATAGTGACAGGGGGGGAGTGGAATAACTATTCATGCTCAATGTGGGAAGAGGGCTTTACTTTAACGCAGGCGCAAGAGAAAAAGCTTGATGAGTTTGCGCGTATGATGGGTCTTAAAAAAGGCATGCGTATACTTGATGTGGGGTGCGGCTGGGGCGGCCCGTTAGTGTATCTGTGTAAAAAATACGGTGTAGAGGGGCATGGCATTACCATATCGCCAATGGCTATACCCATCGCTGAGGCGCGGGCCAAAAAGCACAATGTTAAAGCGACCTTTGAGGTTATTCATTGGAAAAATTTGCGTGCGATGGAACAGTTTGATTGTGTCTACAGTGATGAAGTTGTTGTGCACTTTAATGATTTGGGTGGCTTCTTCCAAAAAGCGCATCAACTCCTGAAGCCAGGGGGTATGATGGTTAATAAGGAATTACACTTTACGCATTCTAAGCACAAGCATGCTATTGATAAGCTGAGCCAGCATATTAATAAGGTTTACGCTTACACCGGTAATTATCGAACATTAACTGATGAGTTAAATTTGATTGATGATAATGATTTTCAGCTCAAGGAGATATTGGATATCCCCATTTCCGATTATAAAAAGACGATCTCGGAATACTGGCTTAAAAACTTGAATGATAACCGGGCAGAATTAGAAAAAATGACCAATAAAAAACATGTACAAGATTTTAAACTTTACCTTAAGGGGATTTGCCGAATATTTTCAGCGGATGTTTTTGGGTTACACATTGTTGGTTCAAGAAAAGTATAAGCTGAAAGGCTCCTTGCTGGAGCTTTTTTTCATTTTTGGTTCTTCGTAACTTAGTAGCTGGCTAGGGCAACTTGATTGCTGCCATTTTCTTTGGCGCTTGTTAAAGCTCTGTCAGATTTTTTGAAACTGTGTTCAAAATTGTTATGCATGTCCATACGGCTAACGCCAAAACTCAGGGTTAGTGATGGAAGGGGTTTCCCTTCGGCGCGGAAGGTATGAATGTTGAAAGTTTTTCTAAGTTGCTCGCAGAGTGAAAAGATATCTTGCCTTGTGCCACCGGTGCTGAATAATAAAAACTGCTCGTTCCCCCAGCGCCCAATTTCTTCATCTTCCGATAAATGACTTTTAATCAGCGTGATAGCATCTTTTAGGATGTGATCACAGGCTTGATGTCCGTATTGATCGGCTATGGCGTTGAAGTTATCGATGTCGAATAAGCATATCCAATAATGAGTTAGCGTTTCGGAATTTAATAACGTATAAGCAAATGTTTCAATGCCCCGCCTATTAAGCGTTTGGGTTAGGGGATCTATTTGGGCGGATGTTTTTAGTGACTCATACTCATAATTAAGTAGGCGCAAAGAGTTCGAGGCATAATCTTTTTCGCGTCGCATCTTCAGGGCGTGGGTAATGGCTTCGGCGATTATAAAAATAATCCAAAATATTATAATGCTGCGATAAAGATCTTTGGCTGCAATCCATTTTCCGCTAGCCATGATGCGTTTAGGGGTAATGGTATGAACGCCTCTTGATGCGGTATGGGGAATATGTAGCATCATTTCCATGACGTTATCGAAGGCTGGTCGAGTGTGCTCACGGCGAATTTTATTCTCGGTGACCCACCAGTCAGAGATGTTAAGCAGCGAAAAATCAATAAATATGGGGGCGTTAAATTCTTCTTTTTCTATATAGGCTTCCGCTTGTTTAGCTTTACGTAGTTCTTTATTATTTTTGAGTTCGAACTCTACATTGCGCAGTGCAAAGCGTATGCGTTCTGCTTGACCGGTGTAATCGAACTCCAGCAGTAGACCATCATATTGGCTTAAGTTGATTCCGGTAATTCCAGTGTTATCGTCTTGGTTGTTTGAGGCTTGTGGAGTTTTGGGGTGATTGAAAAATTTTACAGTGAGGCCGCAAAAGGGATAGATCACTCCGTCTTGTAAGAGGCATTCAGCGGTTAGGCGTTTGGAATCTTTCCATACTGTGGTGCTATTTCCTCCATCCCACTTATCGCTATATATGTTAAACATTGTGCTGGGTAAGGGGTAAAGTACCATTTTTTTGTCGGGCACAAATGGATACACCGCCAGAATAAGCAGTGTTAGCACTATAGCGCTAAGGCGGAGGGTTTTGAGTGTCATGGGCTGTATGGTGGCAATATTTTTGAGTCATGCGCACTATTGCATTTAACGGCGACGAAGTAAAGAATGTTGCTTTACGCGCCATCGCGGTGTTAATGCATGCGTAGGGGGCTGAATAATTGCTATTTTATGTGGGCTAATCTGTTTTATAGCGGTTTGCTGGCTGACTTTTTAAGGCGTCGCCTTAATTTGACGCGACGTATAATTTTTACGGGGCTGGCCATTGCCAAGTTAAAAACTAAAGCCGCCAATGCGCAGAGTAGTAAATACCGTGGCGAGAGAGGAATACCAGGTTCAAAGTGTGCTATCACCCGCTGCAGTGTTTCGTGGCGGGATGGATGTAGCATGTAATATGTTTTTCTCCATAAGGGCTCGTCATTAAAAATATTCATGCCAATTTTGAGTGAATTAAAGCGATTGATGAGGGCCTCTTTGTTTTTGGCGTCCTGCCTAACCGATGCGAGATTACTTCCTTGGTGGGCCGTAATGAGCGCATAAACGTCGGCGTAGCTATTTTGTTGTGCAAGTAGGTGGATTGCATCAACTTCTTCTTTTGTGGCGTCGTAATAGCCTGATAGATATTGTTTGTAGTGATCTGCAAGCAGGGGGAGTTGAAAAAAAGCGAGCAGTACAGCACTGAAAATAAGCTTGTCGAGAATACCACTAATCACTTTCTTGCCCCCTTTTCGTTGTTGCTTACTAACGCGGTAATAGGGTTAACCCCTATTCACTGAATGCATCAATGTATTCATCGCTATTCCATTTAAGCTGTTTAGCATAGAGCTCGGTGAATAAATCCATGATTTCGATGTATTTTTTCTTGCTGATGATATTTAAAACAACATGAGTGTAGAGATACGCGCTCACAAACATTTCTCCGGGATGGTTAATGAGGTCTTCTTGTAGCTCATTAAATATATGCCGGTAGACTGCAAGCCGTGTTTCTAGCATATCTGTTTTGTTGCTGATATTACGAAACATAAAGGCATGCATTACACCGAGTGCCGTAAATGCATCTCTGTCGCGTGCAAGTTCTGAAGGATCGTCTTTACTCACGAATGTACCAAAGTAGCGCTCCCGTTTTAGTAGTGTCGCAGCTGTTAAAGCTTCTAATATTTCTTTTTCCCAGTGTTTAATTTTGCGGGGCAATTTTTTTTGAAGCGATACTACTGAACTCATTCTTGCTGCCTTAAATAACGTGTTGAAGCGGAATTAGGTATATTTCTGCACGGGTGGTGCAACGCGAAGTACTTCTTCTAATGTTGTTACGCCCTTTGCGATTTTTTGTGCGCCGGATAAACGCAGTGTTCGCATGCCTTCACGCATGGCTTGTTGGCGTAGTTCATTGAGGTCGGTAGTTTCCGTAATGATATTGCCTAAGCCCTCGCTCATTCTGAGTATTTCGTAGAGGCCTTGTCGGCCGATATAGCCGGTGTTACGACATTCCAAACAACCCGCCGCCTTAAAAATCTTTTGGGGTTTAGCGACTTTCCAGGGTTTGACGAGTAAGTCCCAATCTTCTTGGGATATTGCATCGGGCTCTTTGCATTCGGGGCAGAGGGTGCGCACCAAGCGTTGGGCCATAATACCTAAAATGCTGGATTTTAAGAGGTAGGATGGAATCCCTAGGTCGAGTAAGCGAGAAATGGATGTGGGCGAATCATTGGTGTGTAAAGTACTTAGTACTAGGTGGCCCGTTAGTGAGGCTTGAACGGCCATTTGCGCGGTCTCGAGGTCGCGAATTTCACCAACCATAATAATGTCGGGGTCTTGTCGCATCAGTGTGCGAATGCCGGCGGCAAAATCTAGCCCGATATTATGCTGCACTTGTGTCTGGTTGAACGCTTCCTCGACCATCTCGATGGGGTCTTCAATGGTGCTGACGTTAACTTCGTCGGTAGCCAATGTTTTGAGGGTGGAATAGAGGGTGGTTGTTTTTCCAGACCCCGTTGGCCCGGTGACTAATACAATGCCGTGGGGATGGTCGATCATATCTTTCCAGCGCTGAAAGTCATCGCCACCCAGGCCTAGGTCGTCAAAGCTACGCAAGAGTACGTCGGGGTCAAAAATCCGCATGACCAATTTTTCGCCAAAGGCGGTGGGTAGGGTTGATAGACGCAATTCGGCCTCGGTGCCGTCGGGTGTTTTTGTTTTAATGCGCCCATCTTGTGGCTTTCGTTTTTCAGCGACATTCATCCTGCCTAAAATTTTAATACGGCTGGTGATGGCGGTGGCAACGTTAGCGGGGAATTCGTAAATTTGATGTAAAACCCCATCGATACGAAAGCGCATGCGAGCGACTTCGCGACGCGGCTCGATATGAATATCACTAGCGCGTTGGTCAAAAGCGTATTGAAGTAGCCAGTCCACAATGTTGACAATGTGCTGGTCGTTGGCTTCTGGGTCTTTCATGCTTCCCAGCTCGAGCAGTTGCTCGAAGTTGGTGACATTACTGGCAGCTTTGCTTCCGCCCTTTGCGCCGCTAATGGACTTTGCTAGGGAGTAAAATTCGACGCGATAGCGTGCGATATCGGAAGGGAGCGATAGAACACGCTTGATGCGACGCTGGCTGGTTTGCATCAATTGCTCAACCCAGCCATCTACAAAAGGTTGGCCTACGGCAACGGTTAACTCGTCTGCATTTATTTTGACGCACAATAAATCATGCCGCTTGGCAAATTGGTAGCTCATTACGCCGGCGAGTTCTGCGACTTGCAGTTTCATTGGATCGATGTGAAAAACTTGCAGATTACTGGTGTCTGCAAGCCAGGCGGTAATGGCCATCTCGTCCAGTTTTTTGCCTGGCCGTGTGAGGTCGTCTAGGGCTTGGCTCGCAACATAACTTACAGGGTGCATTGATGTTTGTTCGGGCGTTCGACTGGTGCCCAGTAAGTGGTTCATTGCTTCCATATCAATACGACCGCTTTGCTGTAGATCGGTCAATATGTTTCGCAGGTCGAGCATGCGGTCTGCCACGTGAAGCCTCTTGCTGAATAATTGGGTGATCAGTGTAACGCCTCGCGAGGGGTTTCGATATTGGCTTGGCGGTGATGCGGTTCTCTAAATTGAGTGTAGTAGTAGTTGCTGTCCTTTGTTTGCCTAAAGGGGTGGTGAAGCTAGTTGAATGGCGTGCTAAAACGGTTCGAATTCAGCATATTTATATAGACTTTAACGTGTTTACAAGAGTTTAACGTATTCATAATAGCTTGGGGTATTGCTGGTAACCCCCCGCTGGTTACGTGGAGGGCAGTTTTTTATTAGAGCTTTACTTGGGTTGTATTTGAAAATGGTATTGATCCAACTTACGAGGCACCGAGATTTCATTGTGCGCTTGAAGTTGACGGGGTAGCAATGAGCGAGAGGCGGCCAGCTGGCGGGGTGTGGCTTGTGCAATAAATCACCGCTGAGCCTGTATTACAGCTATAAAAAAACCCGCTAACGCGGGTTTTTTTTTGGGTTGGGTATCAATTACTTGCGGAGTTTCTCAACAAGAAAGTCGACAACTTCTAGCATTTCTTTTTGTCCGCCGGCTTTTGTTGCGCTTACTCGATAGTAATCTGCGACAACGATTTCAGGGGTGCTAGAAATTTTGTATTGTTTCTGGCGATCGTCCGCTTGTTTAACTTGTCCTGCAACAGCGAAGGAGTTCATTACGCCAACAAAATTTTTGCCGTCGAAGCCTGCTTTGTCTACCACGCTGGCAATTTCGGCATCATCTAACAGTGTTTTGCGCTCTTTATGCATAGCATCAAAGAAGGCTTCGTGAAGCTTGTCGAGGCCTTGTACTGCCTTGGCTGCATAATAAAGCTTGGCGTGTGTCCACATCATGTCTTGCGGTGAGCCCGGGCGGCGTTGCTTCCACATGGCGGGCGATTGAGTGAAGTTTACGTAGTCAGGTGCCTTTTTAGACCAAGGCCTAACTAAATCTTCAAACTTGTAGCAGTGGCCGCAGCCGTACCAAAAAACTTCAGTGACATTAACTTTGCTTGATTTTGTTGGCTTGGTTGCGCCGGCAATAACACTGTAGTGCGTGCCTTCTTCAAAAGTTTTGGCTGGTTTAGCTGGAGCCGCTGTTTCTTCTGCACAAGCAAACAGTGGTAGTGCTAGGCCAAGAATAAGTGCTGCAATACGCATGGGTTTTCCCCTTAATTGTTTTATTTAGTATTAAACGTCGCGATTTGAACCTTTCCCTATAGGAAAAGTTCCCTTGCAAGTTATGAGATTTCCCTCAATAACTCGCATGCGGGTTTATCTCGGTGTGTGGCTAAGTCTAATGCAGTTGAGATGACTGAGGGCTTAACAGTTAAGCTAGCCCCCAGTGGTGCTCAATTAGTGTAAGCCTGCTACAAAATTTGCAATAGCTGTAATTTCAGAGTCAGTCATGCGTTCAGCAATGCTGCGCATTATCTTGGCGTCGCCGTCATTCGTTCGCTCGCCAGCCCTAAAGGCTTTTAATTGCTTGGCGACGTAATCTGAATGTTGTCCGCTAAGGCGAGGGTAGCCTGCTGGCGAGTTACCTTGACCGCGCGGAGAATGGCAGCCTGTGCATGCAGGGATACCGGCTTCTTTGTTTCCTGCTCGGAAGAGCTTGGTGCCAAGAGCAAGTGCATCAACTTCTTCGCCTGAGTTTACCAGTACTTTCAGTTCCTTTGAGCCTGAAAGTTGGGTGGCTTTGCTGTCGTAGTAGGCGGCAATGTCGGCAAGGTCTTGATCGCTGAGGTTAGTCAGTAAGCCGGTCATTTCAACGACGGGGCGAACACCGCTTTTGATTTCTTGCAGTTGTTTCAGTAAATACTTTTCGCCCAACCCTGCTAGTTTGGGGAAGGTTGCCATCGCACTGTTGCCGTCTTGCCCGTGGCATGCGGCACAAACGGCGGTGAGTGCTTGACCTTTTGCGGCGTCACCACCGGCATTCGCTAAAGGTGCCAAGGTTGAGCTAAGTGTTACGCTAAGCGCAACAACCATGGGGCTGAAGAGTTTGTTCATGCTTATTCCGAGGGTTAGGTCCGTAGGTTAAGTTTTACAGTCGTTTAGTGTTATAGAACAGTTGCACTGTTTACCATAGCAGCTCGATTATAGTGCTGCGTTAAATCAAAAAAGTGAATTGTGAGTTAAATGGCGGGCTTTGATGGCCCTCAGCGCTTTGCAGTGGCATTATATACACCCCTTCGATAGAACTCACCTTTTGTGGACACCATGTCTGTAGCTATTAATTTTCGTAGAGCTGAATATCTGATCAGCGCTCAAACTTTTGCTCAATGCCCTTCTGAAGAGGGTGCTGAAGTCGCCTTTGCTGGGCGCTCTAATGCGGGTAAATCCAGCGCCATCAACCGTTTAACGGACAATGGCAAACTGGCCCGAACCAGTAAAACACCCGGCCGTACACAGCTATTAAACTTTTTTAGCTTAGGTACTGCAACATTGCGGCTGGTCGATTTACCTGGCTACGGCTATGCGAAGGTCCCCCTGGCCAAGAAAAACGAGTGGCAAAGGCATTTGTCTGAGTATTTGCAAAAACGCAAAAGCTTAATGGGCTTGGTGCTTTTAATGGATATTAGGCATCCATTACGTGACTTTGACATGATGATGTTGGGTTGGGCTGCGGAAATGGGCATGCCTGTGCATATTCTTCTAACCAAGTCAGACAAGCTTAAGCGTGGTGCCGCGAAGAAATCATTGTTTGAGGTTGCTAAGTATTTGTCAGCCGAAAATCTAACTGATCTGGTCAGTGTTCAGTTATTTTCGGCCAGCAATGGTGATGGCGTTGGCGAGTTAGAGGGCGTAATGCGAGATTGGTTGTTGCCCGCGCAGGACGGCAGCTCTGGTGGTGAAGTCGAGCCTTATCCTGAAATGCCGGTGACTGTGCCGGTGCCTATGCCGGTTAATCTCCCCGAGGAAAATTAACCCTGTAGGTCACCTTCTCCAGCGAGTTGCTCTGCCATCTCATTCGTAGCCTTAACTAGGGCGTCGCAAATGGATGGCTCGTGAGAGGAGTGGCCAGCATCCCGTATGATGTGTAATTCCGCCTTAGGCCATGCTTTGTGTAAAGTGGTTGCGCCATCGAGCGGGCAAACCATATCGTAGCGGCCGTGAATAATAATCCCCGGAATATCCGCTAACTTGTTGGCGTCACGAATAATTTGATTGGGCTCTAAAAACGCCTTATTCACAAAGTAGTGCGCTTCTGTGCGTGCCAGTGACACGGCCATGTGCGGTTCACAAAATTGATGAACAACATCCGGGTTTGGGCGCAGTGTTGCACATCGGCCCTCCCATTGTGACCAAGCTTTGGCGGCTCCCATTTTGGCTAGTTCGTTGGCGCCAGTGAGTCGTTTGTAGTATGCCTGAATCATCTCGCCGCGTTCGGCTTTTGGGATGGGGCTTGAGTAGTCCTCCCAGTAGTCGGGGAATATGCGGTCGGCCCCGCTTTGGTAAAACCACTCCAAATCTTGGTCGCGGCATAAAAAGATGCCGCGCAATATCATCCCCAGTACTTGTTCTGAATGGGCTTGGGCATAGAGAAGTGCCAAGGTCGACCCCCATGATCCGCCGAACAGCAACCATTGCTCGACCTTCAGGAATTTTCGAATCTGTTCTATGTCAGCCACAAGATGGCCCGATGTGTTGTCGTTAAGGCTTGCATGCGGCTTGGATTGCCCTGCGCCGCGCTGGTCAAACAGTATGATCCGGTATTTCTCAGGATCAAAGAAGCGACGATCGAAAGAGCTGGTGCCAGCGCCTGGGCCTCCGTGTATAAAAAGAACAGGTATCCCCTGAGGATCGCCACTTTCCTCGATATGCAAGGTATGAGTGTCGTCAACTTGTAATGAATAGGTTTGGTTCGTTCGAATTTCTGGAAACAGGCATTGCATACTGCTCTCCCTCATTTAAAGGCCTGCAAAGAGATTAGGCTACTCAGCTTTATTAAACAAGGCGCCTGCAGATCAAAAAATAATCGCTAAATGCTGTTGGTTGAAAATCATGCTTTTCAAGAGAGCATGCTGGGTGGCAAAAAATCAAATATAACCAATATCATTGCAACATTTACCTTTTCTTTCGTTGTGTAACATCAATGAATGTACTAAAGTGTGGCGAATTTTGTAGAGTAACCATAGTTAATGGTCTATACAGAACTACATAATAAATCTAATAAAAACGCTTTACGATGTACCTAGGCGTTCGCTTAAGGTTTCTAACCAATGCTAGGGATATTGCCTGAACACTTTTTGTACAGGTTGTTTTTCTGGGTTGTTTTTTGATCAATGATGTTGGCGTAAGCCATGTTATTAGTTTAAAAAAAACCGTTCTATTCAAATTAAAAAATGAACGGTATTGATAATTACATCAACCACCAATGGAGAGTCCTATGGGAAGTCCTCGTCAAATGTTTAAGAAAAAAGTTCTTGCTGCCAGTATTGCTGCGCTAGGAAGTGTGAGTTACTCAGCTATTGCCGATGATAGCGCCCCTGTAGAGGAAGTGCTTGTAACAGGTATTCGAAGCGCTTTAGAGCGATCTGTCGAGATCAAGCGTAGCTCAAGCCAAATTGTTGAAGCTATTACGGCTGATGACATTGGTAAAATGCCTGATCAGAACGTGGCTGACTCGTTACAGCGCGTGCCTGGCGTGCAGATCGATCGCGCTGGCGGTGAAGGTACAAAAGTACGTATTCGTGGCCTAGGTAATAACCTCACGCTTTTGAATGGCGATGCATTTATTAGTGGTTTGGAATATTACCAGGCGGGCGAAGGACGTACCGAATTTGACGGTTCACTCGAAGGTGTTCCTTCAGAGCTTTTGGGTGGCGTTGAAGTTATTAAAACAGCTCGCGCTTCTGATGTTGAAGGTGCAGTTGGCGGTATTGTTAACCTTAAAACGCGCAGCCCTTTAACGCTAAAAGAACCTGTAATTGTCGCTAGCATTAAAGGTGATATTGGTGCTGAATCTTCGGACTTCAAACCAAATGCTACCCTTGTTGTTGGTAATAGTTGGGATAATTTCGGTGCTATTTTTTCTCTTAGTGCGGCACAAAAAACTGTACAAGTAGATGAGGCCCAAAACCTTAACCGCAACAGTTTTGGCTTCCAAACTACCCCTGGTGGCGAAGACTATGTTTTGCCAGGTATGCAATACGAAACTGATAAATCGTTTGAGCGTGAGCGTATTGGTGCGTCATTAGCATTGGCGTGGGCACCAACTGACAACAGCGAATTTACTTTCGATTGGTTTCATACATCACTCAATATCGATGATAGCTCGTACTCAATGAAGTACACTTTAAATACTGATGGCGGCGCTCTGCTCACAGATATGCCTTATGGCATAGATGGCAATGGTGTTGTAACCAGTGGTAGCTTCTCTACATCTGGCGAGAACAATTCTTTCCGCGATATTACAGATATATCAACAGACAATTTCAAACTTGGCTTTAAAGTTGATGTTGATAAGTGGGCGTTCGATGGTGGTTTATCATTTGCGAGCTCTGACCTTGAGAAAAATGCAGCATTTGCTGACGGTCGCTACCAGCCTTATGGTGTTCAGCATATAGATGGCGCTGGCCCTGGCTGGGTCAATTCACCAGTGAATGTTGATCCTGCTATTGAAGCGATGGCCGGTGATCGTTATATTTCCATGTCGCAAAACTCTTCCGGTACGCCGAGTTGGGCATTGAGTCCTAAAGCTGTTGCATCATTGAATAATCCTGGCAGCCTTCTTTATAAATCGAACTGGGCCTATGGTGACCGCTCTACTAACGATTCGTTAACTCTTACTGCAAATGCAACTTACGACCTTGAGTTTGGTGACGTAAAAAATATCAAGTTTGGTTTTCGCCATGCTAATAGTGAAGTTGATTTTACTGAAGGTCATTATCAAGTTGACCTAAGCTGTGGAAGCCTCCCCCTTGATGGATCAGTTCAAGGTGTAGGTGCTTGTATTCCTGACGGCCACAATTTGGGTGATATCGATGGCGATGGCATATCTGACAACCAATTGTGGGGGCCAACTACTCGATATGTAGATGCTAATATTTCTAACCCTGCTTTTGATGATGCATCAGTAACATCGACGGGTCAAAATGTTGGAGCGGTACTTTATGGTGCTAATGCTGGTCGTTGGGGGGGGACATCTGTTGGTGTCATGCCTTGGAGTTTGTTTACTGATAAGCCTGAATACTACACAAATAAAAATGACTTCTTCCCCTCTGGTGGTGGCGTGTCGTCGGGTTTGTTTGCTGACACCTCTAGAATGGGCAATGCTTCTGCTTGGTTGTCTGAAA
>NZ_CEXWTU010000001.1:25837-78915 GCF_982758155.1 Marinagarivorans sp.
CACCAACCGTTTGGATTGAAGATGCGGTTCAATCGTGGAATGTAGAGCGTGACGTGACAGCCGTTTATGCTGAAGCGAACCTTGAGGGTGAGTCGGTTCCATACACATTGAATGTGGGTGTGCGTATCGTTCGTACCAGTACTACAACTACTGGCGGCCAGACGACTCCTGATGATATCTGGTCCGGTACTGATTCTTGGAATGGTCCAGTTTTAGTAAATGGTAGTTTCGCTATAGACAATAGCTACACAGATATATTGCCTAGCTTGAACTTCAGTTTAGATACCGGTGAAGATCAAAAAGTACGCTTTGCAATGGCGCGTGTAATGTCTCAGCCTAATGCTCAAGACCTTGGTCATGGCGCCAACTACAACTTCACCCGTAACGATGCTCGTGGTGGTTACGAGTTTGTTAACGGAACAGTCGGTAATCCCTCGTTAGAGCCTTTCCGTGCTACTCAAGCCGATTTGTCTTATGAGTTTTACATTGACGACCTTAGTTACTTGGCTGTTGGTAGCTTCCTTAAAGCTGTTGACTCGTTCGCTGCTGGTGTTTCGACGCCAACAGAGGTGTCGGATAGTACTACTGACGGTTCTACCGTGGGCCAAGTTAACAGCACTATCAATGGTTCAGGCGGTATTGTTAAGGGCATTGAAGTGGCCTATCAGCAGGGTTTTGATAATGGTTTAGGTTTTGCCGTTAACTACACCTTCTCTGATTCAAAAACTGATCTTGAGTCATATACTCATGAATCATTGCCCTTGCCTGGCGTATCTGAGAATACTTTTAACGTTGTTGGCTTTTATGAAATGGATCGCTTTCAGGCGCGTATTGCCTACACTTGGCGCGATGAGTATCTTTCTCCAGATCTGACCTTGGAAACTATTGCTGGAAACTCTGGTGCTAGTAATCCTGATTATCAAGAAGCACAGAACTTTGCTAGCTTCTATGATGCATACGGTCAGCTGGATATGTCAGCAAGCTTCGATATAACGGATAATCTCTCTATTTCTGCTGAGGGTATTAACTTGACGTCATCAGAGCAGCGTCGCTACATTGAATACAGTAACTTCTTCCGTAGCAATGTTGCTGCAGAGCGTCGTTTTGTAGTGGGTGCTAAATATAGCTTCTAATTGATTTAATTAGAGTTGGTGTAAAAAGGGCAATATGAAAATATTGCCCTTTTTTTATTATTGAATTTAGGTGAGCCTGAATGATTAAAAATATAGTGGTTGTGGGTGGTGGAACTTCCGGCTGGATGGCTGCGGCATGTTTTGCCAAAATACTAAAGCCAATGGGTGTTGATGTAACGCTTGTTGAGTCTACCGATATCGGCACCGTGGGTGTTGGTGAGGCCACCATACCTCCTATATTGAACTTTCTTAATTTATTGAATATTGATGAGCGAGATTTTATTCAATCAACACAAGCAAGTTTTAAATTGGGTATTCATTTTACTGATTGGCATCAGTTGGGGCAATCATATTGGCACCATTTTGGTTCTGTTGGCGCCAATATTGATGGTTTTGAGTTTTATCAGCATTGGTTAAAAAGCAAAAAAAATGGAAATACGGCTGAGTTTACAGATTATTCGCCTTCCATTGTGATGGCCCAGCTCAACAAATTTGCGCGTCTCAATCAAGATCCTAAAAGTCCATTACAGGGTGCAAATTACGCATTGCATTTTGATGCCTCTCTGGTTGCTCAGTACCTGCGAAGATACGCTGAAGATCGAGGGGTTAAACGCATTGATGCGAAAATAGAAGCTGTTAACTTGATGGATAATGGAAATGTGAAATCTGTTTTATTGCAAGATGGTCGTGAAGTAAGCGCTGATTTTTTTATAGATTGCTCTGGGTTTGGCGGCTTACTTATAGAGGGCGCACTTAAGACGGGATATGACGATTGGTCTGGCTATTTGCCTTGCGATAGCGCGGTAGTGGCGCAAACTGAAAACAATGGAAATCCTGCTCCTTATACACAGTCTACGGCTTTAGAGTGTGGATGGCAGTGGCGAATTCCTTTGCAGCATCGAAGCGGAAATGGTTACGTCTTTTGTGGTAAATATACTGATGTAGCGTCAGCAGAATCGTTATTTAGAAAAAATATACAGGGGCAGTTAGTGACAGAACCTAAGTTTTTACGCTTTGTTACGGGTAAGCGTAAAAAGTTATGGAATAAAAACTGCGTTGCTGTTGGTTTGGCGTCAGGTTTTTTGGAGCCATTGGAGTCAACTAGTATTCATTTGGCTATGCAGTCAATTTTGAAGTTTGTTGAGATGTTTCCTTCAAATATAAACGATTGTTTAGCTACCCAAGGTGAGTTTAATCGTGTGATGAATGCTGAATATTTGAGTGTGCGTGATTTTATTGTGTTGCATTACTGCACTACCCAGCGAAATGATTCTGAGTTTTGGCGTGCTTGTGGAGAAATGAATATCCCTGATTCATTGCAAACTCGCATAGATTTGTTCAAGGCTCAGGGGCGGTTGTATAAGGATGAATTTGATCTTTTTACTGCTAACAGTTGGTATGCAGTATTTGAAGGGATGGGGGTGAGCCCCAGGGGCTATGATCCTTTAATTGATCTCTCGAACTTCAAAGATGTAAATAGAATCATGTCTACCGCACTTAAATCTATGCGTAAAGCTACGGAGTTATTACCCGATCACGCAAGTTTTTTAGAGGTTAATTATCCAGCAAAAAAAATTAGATAACTCATCAGTGGTCCATATCTTTTCGCACACTGGCAATCAACCTGTCTGCTAGCGTCTTTCCTGTCATAATTAACGAGGGATGTCCCAAGATCCAACTGTCATAGCTTAATGCTGGAGCATATTTTAAAGTCTAAAAGCTTTGAGCGGTTTTAGTTGGTCGGAGCAGTATTGCGCGTCTTGAAAAAAGTTAATTCAACTTGCTAATCATAACTTCCTTAAGACTCAATTCTCGGCTAATGTAATTACCTAAAAAGGTAATTACATGCCCACTCATACTATCCCACCTCTTCAACTTCAAGCAACGGCCGATTTTTTTGATCGGCTGTATTCTCAGTTTCCGCATCTGTTTTTAGATTCAAGCGGCGATTTCTGCAGGAGTGTTCAGGCGAAGTTATCCCCCACTCTTGAAAATCTAACATTTGAAAACTTAATGAGTGTGCAGTGCTTAATCTTTAAGAGTATGGAGCAGCATAATCAGAAAGATTGGTATCGGATATTTCACTGTGTCTATCTTCAAACTCTGCGTACATCGGCTTTCTCGCGTCAGTTATTTTTGGCGTTGTTGGCCGAGTGTCAGGTGGTGATGGGGCGTTGGCATTTTGATGAAATTCTGGTGCCAGGCTGCGGAAAATTTTTTGAGGCGACGGATATTTGCCAGTTGTTTCGGCCTAAGCGGTTGGATGCGCTGGATATTGATTATCAGGATATTGAATTTTCGCGGGCATTGGCGCCGAATTTAGCGCCAGTGCAATGGGGTTATCGTGATCTTACGCAGCCGTTGGTAGGGCGCTACGATCTTGTGTTGTTTTTACATCCTCAGGTTTGTGATTATGATCAGCTATGGGCCTCGCCAACCTATAAGCGCTATGGCGATGAGTTCATGGTACCCGTTGATGATCTAAGGCGTGCGGCCACCTATAAGTTTATTCCGCCGCCGTGGGTGGCTATATTGGATAGCTGTTTTTCGGCGCTGAAGGCCGGTGGTCATGCCGTGTTTATGTGTTACGAGCACCGAGAGCTGGCGATGATCCAAAGTTATCTGGGCAACAAGCCGCAACTTCAAATTACTTACGCCGATGTGAATACGCTCACGGTCGATCCTGCATTCAGTGCTGAGATGCTGGCCTGCCTAAATGGTCCTCAGCAGTCATCGGCTGAGTTTGTCGCAATGGGTGCATATCGCGCAGTCATGGTTGTTTCTAAGTCATAACTCTCTTTCTGTGGGCATCCATGCTCCTTCCTGCCGCTAGTGCCATATTCCTTATGGCGCTATCTCCTCATGCCTAAAATCCTCCATGCTTAATTATATGTAGGGTTATAGTTACCATATATATTTGATTTGAGTCTCATATTCGGCAGTGCGTGCATTGATTTGTCCTTATTTTCTAAAACCTGTGCTAAATTCCGATTAGATATCTAGTGGTTTTTTATCTGGATATGGTGAATAAAATAACAAATAAAAAGTTTGAAACTCAAATACAGGTGGCCCTATGTTCAAGCGCGCTCTTATTGCAACCGTGGCTTTCAGCCTTGCGGGTTGCGCGGGCACGACAACAGAAGAAAGTAGCTCCAGCACAAGTAGTTCGCTGGTATCGGTAAGCAGCAGCCATTCAAGCTTGCCGCAAACTGCTTCTTCCGTGTTTAGCTCACTCGCTTCTAGTTCGATTAGCTCGGTATTACCTTCGTCTTCATCTTCGCTTATAGCGAGTAGTTCATCGGCGGCTGTGGATGCTGTCGCTATCCCAAGCAAAATACAGTCTGAAGATTTCACGGCCTATCAAGATTCAACCCCAGAGAATAAAGGAGGCTGTGGGCCAGTTAATCAACCAGTAGATATGCAACCGGTTATTGAGGGCAATATAGGGACGTGCGACATCAATTGGACTGAAGCTGGCGAGTGGTTGGAATACCAGGTAGCAGTAACTTCGCAACAAAATTTTGAGGTGCTTGTTAGCCTCGCTTCGCTTGGACAAAATAAGAGTGTTAGCGTGTATGTGGGTGGCCAGCTTATTGGGGAGGCCGCTGCGCCAGCACAAGGGTGGACAACATTTAGAAACGTCAATGTAGGCAGTAAGGTGCTTCCTGTTGGCGAGCACATAGTGCGTGTTGTGATGAATACCGGCGGTTTAAACTTCAATTTTATTCAGTTTAAACAAGTCAGTACTTCGGTAATCTCGTCTAGCGCGCAATCATCTATGCCATCTTCAGATAACTTGAAGTTAGGTCGTAATGAATGGGAAGGGCAATGCGAAAATTGTCATGGCGCAGACGGCCAAGGTGGCGTGGTATTTGATCGCCCCATTAATTTGTTGCAAAAAACACGCGCCCAATGGATAGATTATATCTACAACTTTATGCCGCTGGGTAATAGTGCCAAAACCGCTTGCGATACCCAGTGCGCGACACTGGTTACCGACTTTATGTTGGCAGGTTATCCAGGTTCTACCGTTGAAGAAGTGAGCTGCGAAGGAAATATTAACAGCCACCTTAATCCGCCTATTCGCTTATTAACCACAAAACAATATGAGCTATTAATTGCAGATGTCTTCTCGGTTTTAAATTTAAACTTCGATAATCTATTCCCTGAAAAGCTAATGAAAGACAGCCTTGTGGGCGGTTTTACTAATAACTCGGGTGTGGTTGTCGATAACAATAATTTAGAGGATTTATTGTCTGTTGCAGAGAAAGTGGGAAGTGCAGCGGTGAATAAATTTGATTTATTAATGCCGTGCGGTACTAACGAAAATTGTGTAAAGCAGTTCATAGCGCAATACGGTAAGCGCCTATTTCGCGATGTGCCGACCAATACACAAGCAACTGATCTTATTAATTTATTTAAAGCCGGCGAAAGTACTTCGCAAGGTATAAAAACGGTTGTGATGGCTTTATTGTTATCGCCGCAAACGGTATACCAATACGAAAACGCAGTAAATACGCGAACATTACTTCCCCGAAGAGAATTGGCAGCACGGTTAAGTTTTATGATTTGGAATTCTGTTCCAGATGAAGCCTTACTCAATAAGGCTGATAATGGCGGCCTGAATACTAAAGCTGGCGTGATCGAAGTCGCTAATGAAATGTTAGCCGATAATCGTGCGACGGAAGGTTTACGCCAGTTTTATCAGGATTACCTGCATATCGATACGGGTTTTAATTTGGTGGCGGGTGCCGGCGGGGGAGAAAGTACTCCTAAAGGTGAGTGCTCTACAACTGCGCAGTGTAGGCAACTATATGACGGCGCAACAGATTGTAATAACGGCGCTGGCGGTGTGTGTTATTGCGGAAATGATCAGTGCGCACAGTTTGGTGGCGCAGGGAATAACGGTGTTGAATTCGGTATTAATGGTCGCCAAGCGGCGGAAGATATTACCCGTTTCACCAGCTATTTAACGCGCGAAAGCGATGGTACATTTCAAGATCTTTTATTATCCCGAAAAGCTTTTGTCGATAATACCACGGCAAAAATTTACGGTATTAGCGACCAGCAGCTTGCTTCAGGTAATCAATATTTGGGCGGTACTGAGGTTATGCTCAATGAAAATGAGCGCGCAGGTTTATTAACGCGTATTGGTTTTGTTCTGCACGGTGGTGGTCAGGCGGTTGGTTTGGCTAGCCCAACAGACCGTGGCATTGTGGTACGTAAAACCGTTTTATGCCAAGACTTGCCCGAAGCACCAGGCGATGTGGCATTTCCAGACTTGCCCGACCCAGCAGACAAAACATGGGTAGAGGTTGTTAAAGAAGTACACCTTGCTGGTGATACGGTGTGTAGCCGTTGCCATAAACCTATGGATCTCGTGGGCTTTGGTTTTGAGAATTACACACTAAATGGCCAGTTTATTGATACTTATCCTAATGGAAAACCTGTTGATGCAAGCGGTGAGTTTTATCCGATTGCGAATTTCCCTGCACCAAATTTGGATGGGAAAATTTTTGATAATGGTATTGGTTTAAGTGAGCTTATTGCGGGTAGCGATACAGCTGTCGAGTGTTTCTCTTTACGCTGGGTAAATTATGCCATGGCGCGGGATGCTAATAATAGTGAGGATGCTTGTGCTGTGGATAAAGTGGCCGCGGACTTTAAGTCCAACAATTATTCTCTAAGTGAATTAATTGTCGCCATTGTTAGCAACCCCGCTTTTCGCTTCCGTAACCCCGAATAACAGCACGAGGATTATCGTCATGTCTCAGAATGATAAATATACACGCCGTGCGCTATTAGGGCGCGTTGGTGGCGCCACTGCTGTTACGGCATTAACGCCATTTTTACCCTATACAGAAGCCGAAGCTGCCGTTGCAGCAAAGCCACGATATTGTTATTGGTTTACCCCAGTTAACCCAAAAAGTAGTTTAGTTGACCCTACTTTATCCACGTCTAATGCCGAGGAAAGTAATTTAAACTTTCGCGGTGCTTATACCGACCTCAATAGTATGAACAATAAAATGTCGCTGTATCGGGGCTTAACCAACATGGCGCGAAAGGATGGCGACTTGGGGGGCGGTCATCGAGACTCCTGGGTGAGTATGCTGGTTGGGGCGGCACCTAAAAAAGGCCGCCTCTCTGCAGGTGGCACGAATTTAGGTGGGGGCGCAGGCATTGGTGATTATTCATCGATCGACCAATTCATTGCCAATGAATTACCGAAAACCGGTGTGAATACACCCCTTAAAGATATCCGCTTTGGCTGGGAGCATACTCAAGACGGTTTAAATAGTGTCTCGTTTCATAAAGGCGCAGAGCAGTTGCGCGATGGCCAGCCTAGCCGTTTGTTTAATCGTATGTTTGCTGTATCTGGCCAAGGTGGGGCAGGCTTAGATCAAACCTATAAAAAGAATGTACTTGATTATGTTTATGGTGATTTAAAGCGTGTGCAAGGAAAGCTAACCGCCGATGACAGAATTCGTTTAGAAAAACATTTAGATTCCATTGACGAAGTTCAGCGGGTTATCAGTGCAGCAGAAAACAATGCAGGAAGCTGCGATATTCCGGGCAACTTAGAAAACAACGTCGTTCGTCTTGATCAAGCGGTGTTGGCGTTTAGTAAATTAACGGCATTGGCATTTAATTGTGATTTAACGCGCGTCGCTGGCGGACAGTTTTTACCCTATCAGGGCGGGAATTCGTACCATAAGGTGCAGGCCCAAGGTTTAAATGCATTAGGGAATAAAGTGAATGCCACATGGCACTCCGCTACACACGATAAAGGGGGGAGTGCAGCAGAGGTTTCGGACTTTATTCGCGGGGTACAAAAGTACCGCTGTAAAATGTATTTGGATCTTATTAATGAGCTGAATTCATTTGATGAGCCAACTGGCGGCACGCTATTGGATAGCAGTATTGTTCATTGGTATGTAGAAATTTCTAAAGACCATAAAGTGAGTGATTTATTTAATCTTATTGCTGGTGGAGCTGGCCACTTTAAAATGGGTAAGCAATTTATAGTGGGCGGTAAAACCGGTGATAACGCTAATGCTACGCAGAATATGCTATTAACTTCAATTGCGAATGGTATGGGGTTACCCATACAAAATTTCGGAGAGGCTAAGTATCACAACGGACCTATTCCCCAAAAATATTTAGCGTAATGAAAAAGGGCGACTTGATAGTCGCCCTTTTTATTGCGTACTAATTACTTTTCGCGTAGCGCATTGATCACCGGTGTTATGTCTGGCATAACATGGCGCCAAAGTTGAAATGATTCGGCTGCTTGCCCAACAAGCATACCCAAACCATCGGCTAATAGCGGGACGCTTTGTTGCTTTGCCCAGAGTAAAAACGGGGTTAAATCTTTCCCGTACATCATGTCATAAGCGCCGGTTTTGGGTGTTGAGGCAAAAATGCTTGTCGGTACCGGGGGGAGTTCGCCGGCTAAGCTAGCTGAAGTGCCATTAATAACGGTATCAAAATGACAATCGGTTAACTCATTAAAACCGCAGGCACGAATATTACCGTAGCTTTTAAAAATATCGGCCAGCCGTTGCCCTTTTTCTACGGTGCGGTTAGCGATGACAATCCCTTTTGGTTTTTCCGCTAACAAAGGCTCTAGTACACCGCGTACCGCGCCACCGGCCCCTAGTACTAAAATACTAGCGCCTTCTAATGAAAAGCTGTGACGTTTTAAATCATTAACAAGGCCGGCACCATCGGTGGTATCACCTAGAATGCGGCCATCATCTTGCTTTACTAATGTATTCACTGCGCCGGCTAATTGGGCGCGTTGAGTTAATTCGTCAGGAAAAGAAAAGGCATTCTCCTTGAATGGTACCGTAACGTTGAGGCCTTTTCCGCCGGTGGCAAAAAAGTTTTTCACGTCATTTTCAAATTTGCCTAATTCAATAAGTATTTTTTCATAGGTTAGGTTTTGCTGTGTTTGTGCAGCAAATAAAGTGTGAATAGCGGGTGATTTTGAGTGTGCAATCGGGTTGCCAACAACGGCATAACGATCTTGCATTTTTAGTCATTCCTAAAGTAATCAATAAAAAGGGACGGCGCTTTGCAGAATAGCCCTAGCTGGCCCGTATCATTTCGCCCGTCATTAAATGTTTAATTTGGCTGGGTTTACTGCCATTGCCTACGACGCCAGGGCAATAGTGCAAGCTATGGCCAAAACGATTGTTTGAAAAATAGCAGCGAGCCTTTAGGTTGGTATTAGCCGGTGGTAACCCCTGTGGGTTGGCAGACGTAGATACAATTGGGTCGCCAAGATGATGGCACAGAGCCTTAACGACGGGGTGTGTTGTAACCCTTACCGCTACGGTATCAAAATCGCCATGTATAAAATCGGGTACGCGATTGTGATGTGGTACTAGCCATGTATGCGGTCCTGGCCAGCTTTGCTGAAGTTGTTTTTTGTGCTTACCGCTTAAATCGTGTAATAAAAAATCCAGTTGAGATATATCACCCGCAATAAGGATTACGCCTTTGCTCTGCGCGCGACTCTTTAATTGCAGAATTTTTTCAACAGCATCGCGGTTAAACGGATCGCAACCTAAGCCCCACACGGCTTCGGTGGGGTAGGCAATGACTTCGCCAGCTGCCAGTGCATAAGCACATTGTGTAATATTAGGGTTGGCGAGGTAAAAGCGCTCTGTACGGGTATTCGTCGTGGATGTGGTCATAAGCTAAATTGAAATACTGCGCAAATGAAAACCGCAAGTTACCGTAATAATACAAAGGGCTCAAGCAATGTTGGGATTAAATCAGGCGCTGCAGTGACAAGATCCAGTTTACTCTGTTCTAGCCGCAGCGGGTTTGTTCATAAATAGCGTTGGAAGGGCCAGCCCAAGATTAGTTTTGGGTTTGATCTTTTGGCGCTGTTAGTGCGCTGTAACCACGGCAAAATACCCACGTTAATAGCCCAATAACAATACCTGGGAAACCTTCGTATACATAACTATTCAAGCCAAAGTGGCGCCAAGCATAAGCGCCGAAAAATCCCGCCATTAGCATTAGAATGCTCGTGCTTTGTGTCGGTTTTGCGCCTAAACATAATATCAGTAGCAAGGGAACAAATGCACTGCCTAAACCAGACCAGGCCATAATAACAAGATTAAAAACGCTGTCATTTGCGTTTAAGGCAAGACCTAGGGCGACTAAGGTTAGCAGGACTGTGGTTACTTTGAGTAGTGCGGTGCTTTGTGTTTTGGGTTTAATGAGGTCGTGGGTAATGGCTGCCGAACAGCTGAGCAATAAAGAATCGGCCGTTGACATGGTGGCGGCAAAAATCCCGGCTAATATTAAGCCAACTAGTACTGGCGGTAGTAATTGCTGCGCCATAGTGGGGAGTGCAAGCTCTGCATCAAAGCTGCCTGTATCGGCAATGTAAACCCGCGCTAACATACCTACGGCGGTTGCCATGCAATAAAAAGCAATAAACCATGCGTAGTACCAAGACTTGGCCTTGAACATATTTTTGTTATCGTCGAGCGCCATAAAACGTACCATGACATGTGGTTGGCCAGCAACGGAAAACCCCGCGACAGTCCAGCCGACAAAAAATAAAACAATGCCACTGATGCCGTCAAAGGCGGTCCCCTTTGGGGCTAGCTGCATAAAATTATCAATGGAGTGTAAGCTGCTCAATGTTTCGGAAATACCGCCAAGTTCAATAATGCCCATAACAAGTAATATCGCCATGGCGAAAATCATGACTACCGATTGCGCCGCGTCCGTCCAGATGGAAGCCCGAATACCGCCGGCGACACAATAAAGCGCGACCATAACTGCACCCACAACAGCGCCGGCCCAAGTGGGCCAGTCGAGTAAAACATGCAGCGCTTTACTGCCGGCTAATAATTGTGCAGAGGCATAAATTAATAAAAAGGCTAAAGATATGAGCGCAATAATTTTCTGTAAGTGAACTTGGTTATTTCCTTGCCATGCGCTGAGAGCGTGGCCGTAGCTCATAGCGCCGGTGCGCCCGGCCGCTTTACGCAGGCGAGAATAAATGGTGAGCGAGGCAAGAAAGTCCCCTAATATCCAGCCAATCATTAACCATATTGATGCAAGCCCAGTGGTGTAGGTGTAGCCAATAACCCCAATGAACATGTAGCCGCTATTATTCGTCGCCACAGCAGAAAGGCCCACTAAGCTGGGTGGGATGCTATTACTGGCTAGATAGTAATCTTTTTTGGTAGATTGGCTTTTTCGGTAGGAAAGTAAGCCCACCACAACAAAAGCACATAAAAATGCACAGAAAGAAATAATCATAGGAAAGTCTTAGCTTTTATTAAGAAGTTTAGGGGGAGTAAGAGGGTTGTTGATCTTATGATTAAAGTTAGCCCTTCTCTCGCTTCTAGCGTTAATATGCGATTCCATCAAAATATTTTAATTTTTTAGTTTATGTCGCGCTCGATCTGCACTCATTTCGCTGCGATCGCTTTCATATATAGCGATCGTTTTTTCCAAAATGAAACGGCCTCATCAAAAACACCCATAGTGGCATAAGTACAGGCTGTTTGATCATAGGCTTAGTTGTTTTTAGTGTTAATAAAAATAACTAAGCCTATCAGAAAAATAATGCGATATGTATTCACTGTATTTACGAGGCTAAACAGATGGCGCGCCCGTGGTTGTGCACTTCAACCAAAGCTTCGTGTAGGCTTTTTACTGTTTCGTCGTAATCTTTTTCGCTAACCACAAATTGCATATCAACTTGGCGCATGGACTGGTGAATGGCGAGCACGCTGATGTCGCGACTAGCTACAGCTTGAACTGTTTTTGCCAAAATGCCCGGTACTTGCATATCACTGCCAATGGCAGAGACGATGGCCACTTTTTGCTGGTTAATTTCAGCTTCAGCAAACTTATCTTCTAATGCGGCACGAATACGTTTGACGGTTTTAAGGTTGGTCATCAAATAGTGGGTAATCGTATTGGCATTGATATCTTTAGATACAACATGTGCTTTAAAGCGTTTTATCAAAGTAAGAATTTGCATGTCGTACGTTTCGTACAGGCCTGCCATATCTTGATCGAATAGCTCTAGTGCGTAAATACCCTTACAGCCGGCTATAATTTCTACGCAAGGTGTATCGCTAATATAGTCGCCAGTAATTAAAGTGCCGGCATGCTCTGGTTCGAAGGTGTTTTTTACCCGCAGAGGAATGTTGTTCTGGCGTAATCCTTTTGCCGCTTTAGGGTGTATTGCTTCCATACCTAAGTTGGCAAGTTGGTCGGCCACATCATAATTCGTGCGGCCAATGGGTACAGCGTTATGTTCGCCAACTAAGCGCGGGTCTGCGCTGCTTAAGTGAAATTCTTTGTGGATAACGGCTTCGCCTGCGGAGGTAATTACGGCTAAGCGACTAAAGGTCATTTCGCTGTAACCGCGATCAAAAGAGGACATTAAGCCATCTTCAGAGTGCGCATAGCCTGTAACAATAGGCATTTCACTGGTTAAATCAATATCGGAAAATGCAGTGCGAATGCGCTCGTCGAGGGGCAGGTGCTTATCGGTGCGCCAGCCGGTTAAATCGACAAAGCGAGCGTTGACTCCATCATGCTTCAGCAGCGTGGCGGTATTCCAAGCGCTGTGGGCTTCGCCAATACTGGCTAACATTTCGCGCACTGTGGATAAGTGCGAAGCCAGTGCAAAGTGGCCGTGGGTACACAAGCTTTGTAGGTCTTGAAGGCATTTTTGTGCATCGTCTAAACGCTCATTAATAAAGTCATTGGCTTTATTTAATAATGCGCTGTCGAGAAATAAGGCGGCGTTAATGCTGTGTAATTCTTGGCGCAGTGCTGAAAACGAGTCTTGCCAGCTATTTTCTTCCATACTGCTGGCAAATAAGCCGTAGATGCCGGGTTGGCCATTCTTTTTGTGTTCTAGTAGTTTGTCGGTAATACCACCATAGGCGGAAACGACAAATACACGGTTGTATAAGCCGTCTTGGCGGGTGGGCTTGCGAACGATGTTATCCCTAATGGCGACATAATCACACATAGAGGTGCCGCCAATCTTTTCAATAGTATGCATGAGTGTTTTCCTAGTCAGTATTCAGTTCAAACTTGCCGTCAAGTTCGTAAGCGCCTTGTGCGTTATGTACTTCCCTACCCGTTAGCGGAGGGTTGAAAACACAGGCCATTTTCATTTCAGAGAAGGCGCGTAAGACATGCTTGTCGTTTTTATCCAGTATATAAACGGTACCTGGATTGATCGCGTATTTTTTGCCGTCGTCCAGTGTCTCAACTTCACCTTCGCCGCTGATGCAATACACTGATTCCAAATGATTTTGGTAATGCATTTGAAAATCGGCATCTTTAAAAATAGTGGTGATATGAAAGGAGAAGCCCATGTTGTCATCTTTAAGCAGTAGGCGGGTACTGTCCCAATTACCTTTGGGGTCTACAATTTTACGGCCTTCTTTCTCGGCATTTTCTAAATCTCTTACAATCATGGCTAACCTTTAAATATTTTACTGCGTAACATTGCGGCGCTTGGGCGCCGCCGTAAATGGCTTTAGGGGCGAGGCAATAATAGTTTATCCAATTAGGCGAAGAGATCGGCTTTCTTATCGAGGCGCTTAAAGGGGCGCATGCCTAGGCATGAAACGCTTTGAGCAACGAAGGTAAGGATGTCGATAACAAGCATTAGTGGATGAAATATTGTTTCCTCGTCCCTTATGCGCTTTGATTTAAGAAAACATCATCAAAGTAGTCTTCAGATTCTGGGATGGAATCTTCTTTTGCGCACACATCGCGAATAGCGTTTTCTACGATATCGAGACCTTTCTTAAGGTTGTCGTCGCTAATAATTAGTGGGCAGAAGAACTTAACCACTTGGTCATCGGCGCCGCTGGTTTCAATGATTAAACCATTTTGGAAGCATTTGTGGGTTATTTTACCTGCAATTTCGCCATTCACACAGCTAATGCCGCGCATCATGCCGCGACCTTTCGTTTCGAAGTTGCCCTCGCCGTACAGCTCTGCAATTTTGTGTAGGCGCTCTTCTACATAGTAACCTTTACGCAGAATTTCTTTGCTGAAGGCGTCGTCTGCCCAAAAGTGTTCTATAGCGGCTTTGGCTGTAACAAAGGCCAGGTTATTGCCGCGAAAAGTACCGTTATGCTCGCCCGGTTTCCATTGGTCGAGCTCTGGCTTCATTAGAACAACCGCGAAGGGTAAGCCATAACCGCTGAGTGATTTAGACAGCGTAACAATGTCGGGTTTAATACCGGCTTCTTCAAAGCTGAAGAAGGTGCCCGTACGGCCGCAACCTGCTTGGATATCATCCACGATTAATAAGACATCGTGCTTCCGGCATACCGCTTCGAGCGCGCGCAACCATTCTACGCTGGCAACGTTAATGCCGCCTTCGCCTTGAACGGTTTCTACAATCACAGCGGCAGGTTTGTCGATACCACTACTGGAGTCGCATAATACCTTGTCGAGGTAGGCTGTGGTGCAAACATCATCACCTAAATAACCATCAAAAGGCATACGGCTTACGCCATTTAGGCTAACGCCTGCTGCGCCCCGGTGATGGGAATTACCTGTTGCAGCTAATGCGCCCAAGCTAACGCCGTGGAAGCCGTTAGTGAAGGTAATAATGTTTTCGCGGCCGGTGACGTTGCGCGCTAGTTTTAAGGCGGCCTCTACAGCGTTAGTACCGGTAGGGCCGGTAAATTGCATTATGTATTCTAATTCGCGGGGTTTTAAGATGACGTCGCTAAAGGTTTGTAAAAATTCGCCTTTGGCTTTGGTGTGCATATCCAGGCCGTGGGTAATGCCGTCGGCTTGGATGTAATCGAGTAATTTTTCTTTGAAGAGCGGGTGGTTATGGCCGTAATTTAGCGTGCCGGCACCGGCGAGAAAGTCGAGGTAATGATTACCTTCTTCGTCGTACATATGCTCGCCTTGGGCGCGGTTGAAAACGCGCGGGAAAGAGCGTGCATAAGATTGTACTTCCGATTCGATCTCTTCAAAAATTTTCATGTGTACTCCGTTGAGTGCTCGCAATAGCGCGAGCACTAAAAAGGGTTAAAAAGGTATGGAGGTATTGATTCTTAGCGATTGAGGGCGAAGGGCCCTATACGCGCCAACAGTTCGGAATCGTGCTGCCCGAGAAAGTGGTCTTGCTTATCAAAATAGGTGCTGCGCTCGAGGGGGGCGCCAAGCTGACGGCTGAATTTGGTGAAAAGTGCCCAAGAGCCGGCGTTATCGGCTGTGATGGTGGTTTCTATAAATTGCACATCTTGGCAGTTTTCGCGGGCTAAGAGTTCTTGCAGCATTTTGCTGGCTAAGCCGCAGCCGCGGGCACTTTCGCTAACGGCAACCTGCCAAATGAATAGCGTGTTGCTTGTGTTAGGGGGGCGGTATCCGCTAATAAAGCCGACTAGTTCGCCATTGCGCTCGGCGGTTATACAGGTGTCTGGAAAATGCGTGCATTGCAGTAAGTTGCAGTAGCTGGAATTAGGGTCGAGAGGAGGGCACTGCTGAACCAACGCATGAACTCTCATGCCGTCAGTTTTCTCCGGTTTTCGAAAAACCGTTTCGTTGTGCATAACTATTTTGTTGCTCCGTATAGCAGAAACATAGTGTCGTAATATTTACGCAACTAAACAAAATGAAGAACCGTTTTGATCGTTTTATAGGCTTGTTGCGCCAAAATCTGCCTGTTGACGCCTATTTCATTTGTTTTAAGGTTCTATTGCTTAGTGCTGTAAATATAGTACACTAAATAAAAAATATGTCGAGTCTGATTTTTGATCAGTAAATACTCACGAACGCCCGCTAACAGCCGTTTAATGAGGTGATTTTTTCATTCTGCAGCTTTATATCGCTTGGAGATGAAGTAATTTGGCCCTTTTGGGGGGGGTATGAAAGAGTTGCCGAGGGGTATATTGTTTTGAGGTCTAAGCTTTGTTTCCTGGGGTGGTGTTGGAGCCTGCGAATTAATGGCAATAACACGGTATAAAGGTAGCTTTCTTAATGGGCAGGCTCACTCTGCGGGAGAGGTCTGTGTATAATCTGAACACTAAAATAATGGCGTGGTTTGAGGAAATATTGGATTTGGACAGTATTGATAATGTATTAGTAGCGCTGCGTCGCGTTATTCGAGCTACCGATTTACATTCAAAGCATTTGGCCAAGACGACAGGCCTAACGGCGCCGCAAATATTATTACTGCAAACTGTGCGTGATAAAGGGCAGGTAACAATCGGTGAGTTGGCAAGCGAGATGAGCTTAAGCCAGGCCACTGTGACAACGATTATTGATCGTCTTGAGAAGCGAGGCTTGGTCTTTCGTGAGCGCTCGACATCGGATAAGCGCAAAGTGCACGCCTTCCTCACGGACGAAGGCCAGGCGATGCTGGTGAAGGCGCCCATTCCATTACAAGATCAATTTGCGCGTCAATTCACCAACCTCCAAGATTGGGAAAAAACAATGATCATCTCATCTTTACAGCGCGTTGCGCATATGATGGATGCTCAGCATATAGATGCGTCGCCGGTGTTAGATATTGGGATGCTTGATCGGCACGATACGGCTTTAGATACCCATGATGCGTATCAGGGTAAAGCTTAGGGGCGTGCACTGAATAAGTTGCTGGAATTTGGGTTTGTGGGTGCTTGCTTGACGAGGCGAAAATATGGCGTAATAGCCGGCTATTGCAAATATTTTTAACGAAGGCAAGCAAGCACCCAGGAATTCAAAAACGGGAAGTTATTTAGTGTACGCCCCTTAGGGGCGGGTAAGCATTCGGCCGAATTCAGTCGTCGGGAATTTTTAAGCCTTAGTGAGAGTGCTCGCTGAGGCTTTTTCGTTTTTGGGCTGGGCGCATAAATAATGAAAACCTCTCGATTACAACTCCTCGCGGCTGCGGGATTTTTTTAGGTTAAAGGCAATACAGTATGATGAATACCAAAATATACAAGTCAGTACATAATCTTGCGGGCGAGCTAATGACGGCAGCCAATAAGGATGATCAAGAAACTTTTGATTCACTGTACGCGGTGCTAAAAACGATTTGTCTTACGCATGAAAATACCGAGAAGGATCATCCCGTGCAGTGGGAGACGTTGGCCGATTTCACTGAAGATTTGAATGGGGCGATAACGATCTACCAAAAGGCGCTCGCTAAGGCCACGGCCATTAACTCTAAGGATTTCATGTCATCTATCGCTTTTGCAATGGCGACACTACAGGTAGAGTTAGGGCAGCGTGATGCCGCGATTGAAAATTTGAAAAACGCTAAAGTTAGCTCGAATAAAATTGCCGATAAAGATTTAAAAGCCGAGATTCACGATTTACTTGAAGAGCTTTTACCTTCAACCTAGAAACCGCAGTTAAACTATCAAAGTCTACGCATCCCCTTGGCGCACCTGACGCGCGATAAAAATGATTCATCACCTATAAGGTGACTACACATTTTTACTACACGCCATGCACATCAAGGGAATACGCATCTTTTTGACTCTCAACTGCGGTTTCTAGGTTCAAGCGAAAAGGGTACTTAATTTTTTTGGTAACTATTCAGGCTGGCTCGAAATAATGCCCGCCCAAAAGGCGAATTGATCAGCTTGCTGGCCTATTTGTGCCTGGCTGACTAGTTACTGTGACTGTCATTGTTGTTACAGCACATAATGCAAAACGGTAAAGTAGTGGGTAACGCTGCCGGCTAAAACAAAAAGATGCCAAACGCCGTGGAAGTGCTTCACCTTGTCATCGAGTACAAAAAATATCACCCCTACGGTATATAAAACACCGCCAATAAATAGCCACATCACTCCTGTCGGCGTGAGTATTATCCAGAGCGGTTTAAAGGCGACGACAATCATCCAGCCCATTACCAAATACAGTACCAGCTGTATGGTTCGCCCGCCCTTTGCCGGCATGGCATCCAATATGATGCCAATAATAGCCAGTAGCCACACGGCTGAAAATATTGTCCAGCCGAGCCAGCCGCTTAGGCTGACAAGGGTAAATGGTGTGTAAGTGCCGGCAATTAGCAAGTAAACGCCTTGGTAGTCGAGCATTCTGAGGAAGTCTTTTCCTTTACCTCGCCAGCTATGATAAAGCGTTGAGATAAAATACAAAAAAAACAGCGTAGCCCCATAAACGCTGAAGCTAACAACTTTCCAGGCATCCCCTTGTTCAACGGCTAAAACAACTAAAAAAATGAGCCCTACTAAGCTTGCAATGGCGCCGATTAAATGGGAAATGCTATTGAATCGTTCGCCATGGTGCATGGGCTAGTCCTTTTGATCGCGTCAATTTCTTTGGGTTTTATGATTGAGTCTTATGATGGAGTGCCTTCACGTTGATATTTTGTCTTTATTCAACGGGTTGGAAATGAGGTTCGCCCAACAGGCGAATAGATTGCAGGGAATATGGATTGACCACTACAACTCGGGCTGATTAGCTCGAGTTGTAGTAATAATAGAAGATTTTTTAATGTTTGGCATCATCTGGTGTAATTAGCTTCACAACTTGTGTTTCCGCTGTTTTTTGAACTTCGCTAACATTGACTCGAGTTTCTAATTCGCGATTTTGATTCTGAAAATGCATCTCATCGCTGAAATCACATTCCACGCATTCGCGGAAGTCTTTATCGTTTTTTCGATACATAACAATGCGGTCCATCGCTTTGCATTTAGGGCATACGGCGCCCGCAATAAAACGTTTTTTTACAGTCATGATTATGCGGCTATACCTGAATGGCGTAATAATGCATCTACAGACGGTTCGCGGCCGCGGAAATTTTTAAAGAGTACAGCTGCGCTTTGACTGCCGCCTTGCGATAAAATTTCGTTGAGAAAGCGTTGCCCTGTTGTGGGATCGAAAATCGAGGTTTCCTCAAACGCAGCAAAGGCATCGGCGGATAAAACTTCGGCCCATAAATAGCTGTAATAACCGGCAGAATAGCCGCCTGCAAAAATATGGCTAAAGGCATTTGGGAAACGGTTAAAGGCTGGCGCTTGAATAACGGCGACTTTTTTGCGAACCTCGTCGAGAGTGCCCTGGATACCAGCAAAACCATAGGTGCCATAAAGGCTGTGAATTTGCATATCAAATAACGAAAATTCTACTTGGCGCACAAGGAATAAACCAGATTGAAAATTCTTAGCAGCAATCATTTTTTCGATCAAAGCGTCGGGCAGTTCTTCGCCGGTATCTACATGGGCAGATAGTGTTTTTAAAACGCTAGGCTGCCAGCACCAGTTTTCTAAAAATTGGCTCGGCAATTCTACCGCATCCCATTCGACACCATTAATGCCACTGACGGCGGCAATATCCATGCGCGTCATCATATGGTGTAGGCCATGGCCAAATTCGTGGAATAGCGTGGTGACATCGTTGTGAGTTAGTAGCGCAGGTTTATCGCCTACTGGGCCGTTAAAATTACACACTAAAAACGCAACCGGTAGTTGTAGGCCACTTTCGGTTTGGCGACGCACGCGGCAATCGTCCATCCAGGCACCGCCGCGTTTACCTTCACGGGCAAACAAATCCAAGTAAAAGGCGGCTATTTTGTTGCCATCTTTGCTGATTTCAAAATAACGCGCATCACTGTGCCACAAGTCTTTATCGTGCACTTCTTGTACGTCAATACCGTAAAGCTTGTTCGCTACGCTAAACAGGCCACTCAATACTTTGGGCAGCGTGAAATATTGGCGTATCTCTTCTGAAGAAACACTGTATTTGGCTTGGCGCAGTTTTTCACTGTAGAAGGTAATGTCCCAATGCTGTAGCTCGTTTACATTGAATTCTTTAAGGACCCAAGCCTTTAGCTCGTCTAAATCTTGTTGTGCGGCAGGCTTGGCTTTACCGGCCATATCTTCAAGGAAGGTTACGACCTGCTCTGGTGATTGCGCCATCTTGGTCGCCAAGGAATATTCGGCGAAATGTTTAAAGCCTAATAGTTGGGCCAGTTCTTGGCGCAAGGTGAGGATACTCTCCATCAGTTCAGCGTTATCCCACTTGCCGGCGCTAGGGCCTTGGTCAGAAGCACGCGTATTGTAGGCTTCGTACATCGTGTGGCGCAGTTCGCGGTTATTTGCGTAGGTCATTACGGCCATGTATATCGGGCCGTCGAGTGTTAGTACATAACCGCTTTTTTCTTTTTGTGTGGCGGCATTTTTGGCGGCAGCTTGAATGGATTCTGGCAGGCCGCTCAAATCATCGGCGTTTTCTGTGTGGTAGTGCCAGCCTTGGGTGGCATCCAGCACGTTGTTACTGAACTTACTGGTTAGCTGTGATAGTTCAGCTTGAATGTCGCCATAACGTTTTTGTTTGTCTTCTGGCAGATCAATACCACTCAACTTAAAGTCGCGTAGGGCATGCTCGATGGTGGTTTGCTGAGCTTGATTTAGAGTGTTGAATTGCTGGCTATCTTTGAGGGTTTGATAGGCCTCGCACAACGCACGATTTTGCCCCAACGCAGTGTAATAAGGGCTAAGTAGCGCTAATGCCTGCTCGTGAGCTTCACGCAGCTCAGGTGTATTACAAACGAGATTCAAATGCCCAACAGGCGCCCAAGCTTGGCTGAGTTTATCGCCATCAGCTTCTATAGCGGCCACTAGATTTTCCCAGCTCGGTTCTCCTAAGTGAGTGAGTCTGTCTGCCAGTGCTTTTAGGTTATCTTCCGTTAGGGCTTTAACCGCTGGTACCACATGCTCGGGTTTAACCGCGCTGAAAGGGGGAAGTTCGTGGCGTTCAAGTAAGGGGTTCGCAGACATTGTTAAACCTTATTGTTGGAATGAGTAACGCAAATCAAGACGTTTTAATCAATATAGGGGCAAATTGAGGAGTTGCGAGGGGTACAGCGAAGATTCTTTTGAAATTCAAGCTAAGTGTGAACCCAGAACCTGGATTTCATTCTTTAGCGGGCGGCTTGGGCTTTGCGATAGCGTTAATGGTGCTAAAGCTAAAGCTAAAGCTAAAGCTAAAGGGGCTGGATGACGCTGTATTTACGCCGATTTTAACCGCTTTAATAACAGGGAAGCCATGGACTTGCAGGCGCGTAATATTGGACGCTTTTTTGAAGGGGGTATCTACGATGTATTGGTGGCTATCCCCATGAATGAGTAACACCGGCAATGCGCTGGCTTTAGCGCCCGCAATAATGTGGTTTGCTGTTTCTTTATAGTGCGGCAATACCTTGCCTCGCTCATTAAACATGTCGGCATGCAGGGCAATGATAATTGCTTTGACGGCATTTTTTTTCGCACTTTTAGTGTCTTCAAATAACGCATCTATCCATGCGATGTTGGCTAGATTACGTGCATGTGACTCCTTGGCATGGGCAGCGTTGTTGCTTGATCCTGTGACGTGCACCGTTGCAAACAACACGTCATCATGTTGCCATCGTGCATTCTCTACATAGGTTTTGTAATCTGGGTTTTCGCTTTGACGCTGTAATGCAATGGGTACTTTTCCTAAACTTTGGGGCGTCGAAAAAAAGGTTTTTCGGATAAATGCTAGGCGCTCTAGGGGGGAATATCCTCCCCAAAGTTTACGGTGGCAGTCAACCCACTCGTTGTCGCCTGGGGTGTAAATAAGGGCTTGCTCAAACCGGTTGAAATACTCTTTTTGCCGATGCATGTTGTCATTACTACAAGGGCCAGAACCCCATAAGTCGCCCACATGAATCGTAAATTGAGGGTGATAGTGGTTGATATTGCGGATGAGTTGCTCGTACGTTGGGTAGTCGTCAGGTGTGATATAGGCCGTATCGCCTAGGGCGACAAAACTGAAGGGCTCGGCGTTTAAGTGCCGTCCATTACTGAGCAAAAATACGACAGCGCCCACGGTACAGAGCACCCCTTTAATGCTGGAAATCATGATCTTCCTGTAGTGCTTTTGTTAGTGTGTAATAATTTTTAGGCTTGGTTTTTGGCCGGCTATTTAATCCATACTTGCTTAGTGTTCACAAATTCTCTAATCCCTTGCGGCCCAAGCTCGCGCCCTATGCCGGAGCTTTTGATGCCGCCACTGGGTAGGCGTGTATCGCTTTTTACTAACCCGTTGATCGCAACTTGCCCTGCGTTCAATCGTTGAGCAAACCGATTCGCGAGCTGCTCGTCTGCCGTCCATACCGAAGCGCCTAATCCGTAGTCCGTGTTGTTGGCTAGCGCCAATGCTTGCTCGGCACCTTTAAATACGCTGACACACATAGCAGGGCCAAAAGTTTCTTCGGTGAATACCGGCATATCCGTTGTTACGTCACTCAGTAATGTAGCAGGGTAAAAATAACCGGCTTCATCAGGAAGGTAGCCGCCCACTAGGCAGCTAGCGCCGGCTGTTATCGATGCTTGCACCTGGGCGTGTAACGTTTGGCGCAAGTCGTCGCGGGCTAGAGGGCCAATTTGGGTGTCGTGCTCTAGTGGATTGCCTACAACCAGTTGGGCCACACGTGTTTTTAGCTTCTGAATAAAGTCGGAGTAGATGCTTTCTTCGACCAAAATGCGTTTTGCGGCAATGCAAGATTGGCCTGAATTATTAAAGCGCGATTGCACCGCGACATTTGCGGCTTGCTCTAAGTCGGCATCGGCAAAAATAACGCAGGGGTCAGAACCGCCCAGTTCTAAAACTAATGGCTTAAGTACGCTACCGGCGGTTGCAGCCACCTTGCGCCCAGCGGCGCTAGAGCCCGTAAAAGAAACGGCGGCAATGCGAGTATCTTCTATAACACGGGCTACGCTTGGAGTATCGATGGCTAAATTAACCAAAATACCGTCGGGAATTTGCGCAGCAGTGAATACGTCGACGATAGCTTGCGCGGTTTGTGGTGTATTCGGATCGTGTTTCATTACGCAGGTATTGCCGGCCATTAACGCCGGTACACAATAGCGAAAAGCCAGCCATACCGGCATATTCCAAGGCAGTATGCCTAGTATTACCCCTAGCGGTTGATAGCAAACAAAGCTATGGGACGCGTCGGAGGGTAGTGTTTCTGGCTGTAAAAAACGGGCGGCGTGTTCGGCATAGTACTCAGCGCAGCCAGCGGCTTTCTCGACTTCTTTTTCACCCTGGGAGAGGGGTTTTCCCATTTCTAGCGCCATTAAACGCGCAAGCGCACTTTTTTGCAGGCGCAACTGTGTCGCTACTCGGCGTAAAACCGCGGCACGCTCATCGAAAGTCGTATGTTGCCAGGTGCTAAATGCGAGTTGTGCTTGCGCTAACGCTCGGTCTATTTCGTTAGGGCTTAAAGCAGGCTGCTGATACAACACTTCCCCTGTAGTTGGGTTTGTGGCTGTCAACATAAAAAACCTCGTGAATAATTATGTCTGTGTAAAAGTGGTTAATCGTATCATCGCACTGCGATATAGCGAACTCTGCCTGCACTCTTTGGTGTAACTCGTTATTATGCAATTCCTTGATGATTAATAAGCTGGAGCAAGCGATGGTTTCCCCCGTACGAGCCTTTAAAGGTATAACGCCAAAACTCGGAGCCGGTGTTTTTGTGGATAAAAGCGCGGTAGTGATCGGTGATGTAGAGCTAGGGGATGATGTGTCTGTATGGCCATGCGCGGTTATTCGTGGTGATATGCATCGCATTCGTATCGGTTCGCGTACCAGTGTGCAGGATAATGCAATTTTACATATTACCCATGCCAGTGATTTTAATGCTGATGGGTGGCCACTGATTATTGGCGATGATGTCACTATTGGGCACGGTGCTTGTTTACATGGTTGCACTATAGGCAGCCGTGTATTGGTCGGTATTGGCGCTACAGTATTGGACGGTGCGATTGTGCCCGATGAAGTTGTTATCGGCGCTGGTACTTTGGTGCCGCCGGGTAAAGTTCTAGAAAGCGGCTATTTATATATAGGGAGTCCATGTAAAAAAGCTCGGCCTTTAAAGGACAGTGAAAAAGCTTTTTTTAACTATTCCGCCAAAAACTATGTGTCTTTAAAAAATGAATACCTGAAAGAGGATGAGTCATGAAAACGCGTGCAGCGATTGCCTTTGGTGCAGGAAAACCCCTTCAAATAGCGGAAGTGGATTTAGAGGGGCCGAAGGCCGGTGAAGTATTAATTGAAATCAAAGCTACAGGTGTATGCCATACCGATGCTTTTACGTTATCAGGTGATGATCCCGAAGGCGCATTTCCGGCTATTCTCGGACACGAAGGCGCGGGTGTTGTGGTGGAGGTTGGTGCCGGCGTCACTTCCTTAAAGCCTGGCGACCATGTTATTCCTTTATACACACCGGAATGTCGCCAGTGTAAGTTTTGTTTACACCCTAAAACCAATTTATGCCAAGCCATTCGCAGCACGCAAGGGCGGGGTGTTATGCCCGATGGTAAATCGCGATTTTCGTTAGAAGGTAAGCCCATTTTGCATTACATGGGTTGCTCCACATTTTCAAATTACACCGTAATGCCTGAAATCGCAGTCGCCAAAATTCGAGAAGACGCGCCCTTTGATAAGGTGTGTTATATCGGTTGTGGTGTAACGACGGGGGTCGGTGCTGTCGCTTTTGATGCGAAAGTAGAGCCAGGTTCAAATGTTGTGGTATTTGGTTTAGGTGGCATTGGCCTAAATGTAATACAGGGTGCAAAAATGGTCGGCGCTAATAAAATTATTGGTGTAGATACCAACCCTAAAAAAGCGGCATTAGCCAAGCAGTTTGGCGCAACGCATTTTATCAACCCTAACGATGTTGAAAACACTGTGGATGCTATTGTGCAATTAACCGATGGCGGCGCCGATTACAGTTTTGAATGTATTGGCAACGTTAAGGTGATGCGCGATGCGCTGGAGTGTTGCCATAAGGGGTGGGGCGAATCTTATATTATTGGTGTTGCCGGTGCAGGCCAAGAAATTAGCACGCGGCCATTTCAATTAGTGACAGGTCGATCGTGGAAAGGTAGCGCCTTTGGCGGTGCGCGGGGCCGTACCGATGTACCGCGAATTGTGGATTGGTATATGGATGGGAAAATTAATATCGACGATTTAATTACTCACACCATGCCTTTGGATGATATTAATAAAGCGTTCGATTTAATGCACAGCGGCGAAAGTATTCGCTCGGTTGTACTCTATTAAACTTAAAGAGGGGCATGGCGTGGAATTAATTGACTCGCATAAAATGTTTGGTGGTCAGCAGTTGCGTTACCGCCACAACTCAAAGGTATTGAGTTGTGGTATGGCATTTTCAATTTATTTACCCCCCCAAGCCGAGCACGGATGCGTACCGGTATTGTATTGGTTGTCGGGTTTAACTTGCGACGATCAAAATTTTGTCACTAAAGCCGGTGCGCAAAAATATGCCGCTGAACAGGGTATAGCGATAGTTGCGCCGGATACTAGCCCGCGTGGTGATGGCGTGCCGGATGATGCCGAAGCTGCGTGGGATTTTGGTTTGGCAGCGGGCTTTTATGTCGATGCGACACAAAAGCCTTGGGTTGATCATTACCAAATGTATTCCTACATTAATGATGAACTCCCTGGATTAATGCGTTCAGAATTCCCAATGCTTTCCGAAATTTCCGCTATTAGTGGTCACTCTATGGGGGGGCATGGCGCATTAATATCGGCGTTAAAAAATCCCCTTCGTTTCGTTTCGGTCTCTGCGTTCTCGCCGATATGCGCACCCAGCCAATGCGCTTGGGGCGAAAAGGCATTTAGCGGTTATTTGGGGGATGATCGTCTGGCTTGGAATACTTATGACGCGACTTCGTTGATTTTGTCGTCAGTGCAGGCGGTGCCTATGCTTATTGATCAGGGCGCGGACGATACTTTCTTGGCGGCACAGCTTAAGCCTGAATTACTGCAAGCGGCGGCGAAGGAAAAGCATTATCCATTACAATATCGGCTACACGCGGGCTATGATCATTCTTACTATTTTATTGCGAGCTTTATACGTGAACATATTGAGTTTCATGCGCAATATTTAAAGGCCTAGGGGCATATTATTTCTTTGGCCTGTCGACGCTATAGCTTTCGATAAACCGCTTGAATAAGAAATGCCTCACAAATTAAAAAATGTGCAGCTCCGGGTAAGCCGTGAATTGAGTTAGACTCGGGCCAAATAAAATTATTCAAGGCCTTGCGCCTTTGCGGTAGTTAATGGTTATGACGCTGTTCTGTTTAAAAAAATATTCGATGACTGCTATTGCAATGGCGATGCTGGTTTCTTGCGGGGAGGATAACTATTCCCGAGATAAATCTCGTGCGCCACACTTTAGGGTAAGTGAAAATCAGCATGCCGCTCTTGTGTCGGAACCGCAGTCAGGTCGTTCTTGGTTGGCTGGTGATCATCATATTCATAGTCGCTATAGTTCTGACGGTAAATATTCGGTAGCGTTAAATGCCCAAATGGCACATGCACATGGGCTAGATTGGATGGTACTTACGGATCATGGGGGACCAGGTCACAGCCTTATTAACCGCGAGCAGGCCTATCCCGACCTAGTTGCATCCCGCAGCGCAATACCTGAGGTGTTGCAATTTTACGGTATGGAATTTGATACCCCTGCGGCACAACACAGCAGTTTAATTATCCCATACAGTTTGAATGAGGCAGAGCAACTGTTTCAACTTGAGCGTGATTTTAATCGTGAGGATGAGCCCGGTGGCAGTGCGGAGCGTAACACCGAAGGCAATATGCTAACTGCGCTGGTTGCTATGCAGGCCTATGACCCATCGCCACTATTAATCGCGAATCATCCGTCCCGAAGTGCTTACGACCTTGGGCACTATCCGGTTGTTTCGCCAGCTGAAATGCGTGCTTGGAATAATATTGCACCGAATGTTGTAATTGGTATGGAAGCTTCGCCAGGGCATCAAGCGGCTAGCTTGAATGCGGATGGCAGTCTAAAAGCTTTTGGCTCGCGCGGTGGTTACAGTAGCTTTCCGACGATGGGCGGCTATGACCAAATGACAGCTCAACTAGGCGGTTTTTGGGATAGCATGTTAGCGGAAGGGCGCAACTGGTGGATAACGGCGAATTCAGATAGCCATATACATTACACCGAAGGCGGTAGAGATTTTTGGCCGGGTGAATATACCAAAACCTATATTTATGCAGAAAAAAACTACACTAGTATTTTTGAGGGCTTAAGGGCCGGTAAGGCGTTTGTAGTTACTGGTGATTTAATCGATGATTTGAGTTTTACATTGGTGAATAAAAACCATCGGGAACTCCCTGTGCACGAAGCTATTTCTCCCGCTGCCACAATGGGCGAAACGCTAATACTTCAGCGTGGTAATACGCTAAAAATAACAATTCGAGTGCGTGATCCCGATACAAAAAATGCCCGAGGTAATAATCCAACTTTAGCGCGAGTAGATGTGATTCGAGGAAGCACTTTTACCGAAACCGTTGATCCTGAGATAACAATAAACCCTAGCGTTGAAGTCGTAGAGCGTTTTTATATGGATCAAATACCTCAGCGTCAAGGTTACGTTTCCTTGTCGCTAAACGTAGCGGATATACAGGCATCAGGCTATATTCGGCTGCGAGGCACCTCTATTCGAGATGAGCTTGAGCCACAACTCGATCCGTCGGGCGAAGACCCTTGGCAGGATTTATGGTTTTACAGTAATCCTATTTTCTATGAAGTGACCAACTGATGTGCGGTAAGTGGGGTGATGGTTTTATATTGCCCTTCCATAAGCGTTTCGTCTAATCGAAATTGCCCAATGCCAAAGCGATGTAGCGTTAGAACCTCTATTTGAAAATGCCCAAACATGCGTTTAATTTGGTGGTAACGCCCTTCGGTCAGTATCACTTCGGCTTTGAATGGCGAGATAATATTCAAGCCGGCGGGCTTTGTGGTGATGTCTTCATAAGGAAAATAAATACCGGTGTTAAATGCAACAACGACATCAGGCGTTATGGGTTTATCCAGTGTTACGGTATAAAATTTCGGTACCTTTTTATTTTCATCGTTTATGGCCTTTGACCAGCGGCCATCGTTGGTGAGTAAAATTAAGCCGGTAGAGTTAAAGTCTAACCGCCCCACAATATGTAAGCCTTGTTGGTCGTGTATGGGTAGTAAGTCGAGCACGGTGGTGTGTTTGGTATCTTTCGTTGCACTTACAATACCTTTGGGTTTGTGTAATGAGATATAGCGAGGTTGATTGCTCTGTAAGTTTATGCCGTTAAGCGTGACTGTTGTGAATTCGCCAATTGACTGCTGAATGCTCTGCGCCGGCTGCCCATCCACGAGTATTTTTTGCTGTGCAATCAGTAATCGAACACTGCTCATGGGAGTGTTAGTATGCTTGCGAATAAAGCGGTCTAGGCGATAGGTTTTGGTTTTCATGTGTTGATTATACCAGAGCTGTAGCCATCGCTGACCAAGTTGAATAACATTGATTTTTGATGAAACAGCGAGTTTTTAAAAAGCTGCGCGTTTTAAAAAGGAAGCGATTTGTGAGATTAGTGCTATTACCGGGTATGGACGGCACCGGTGAATTGTTTGATCCATTAGTGGCAGCATTACCGGAGCTGGATTGCGAAATTATACCGCTGCCAGATACCTGCGGCCAGGATTACGCATCAATTACTGAGTTTGTAAGGGCGCGGTTACCACAAGAAGATTTTGTTTTACTGGCCGAGTCATTTTCGGAGCCTATTGGCGCTGCACTAGCCGCCGAAGGCTTGGAACAAATGAAGGGAGTTATCTTTGTTGCGACATTTCTTTCTCCCCCATCGCGGGAGCTTTTATTTCTAGGGTCTCGTTGCCCCGGTGCTTTTTTAGCTAATCTCCCTTTTGCGAGCTATTTTCATCAGTATTTCCTTATTGGTCGTAATGCTCGTCGTGAATTAATTGATCAGCTGCAGTCTATTATTAGTGATTTGCCGCCAGCTATTATTAAGGCTCGAATAAATACAATGTCTAGGCTGGTTGCTACATCAGCGACTTGTGACTTACCCGCGCTCTATATTCAAGCGACCGCCGACAAGCTTGTGCAAGCACATAAAGTGAGTGATTTTAAATATAGGTTTAAGACATTCGTTGTGAAGAAAATTAATGGACCGCATTTTATACTGCAAGCAAAGCCTGATGCGTGCGCGGCTATTATTTTGGCGTATATAGCGGCCTTGTGATTTAAAATGGCCCTGTAATAAGAGCCATTCTATCGTGTAAAAGTATTTTTACTTTACTATGGCGTTAATTTCGGTAGCTATTCGGCTGTCGGTACCACGCTGATGGTGTCGGGTAATTCAATAATGAATTTCACCGGTGCAAATTCAACCTTACCGGTTTCTACGCCTTCTTGCTGCTCTCCTGTTAATTCTATGTAAACATCGCCGCCCAGTTTTCGAATAAAGGCTCTTACTGCGTCCATGCCTACGCCGCGCCCAGAAATATCGCTAACGGTTTCTTTTGTGGAGACACCGGATTCGAAAATCATATCGCAAATAGTGCGGGTATCTACTGCATCGCCAGCTTGCCAGCGTTCTTGTTTGACGCCAATACCGTAGAGCCGTTTTATGTTTAACCCTTTGCCGTCATCGTTAACCGTGAGATAGAATTTTTGATCTTTGCTCGTGCTAACAACTTGGATGGTTCCGGCGGCTGTTTTGCCTTTTTCTATACGCTCAGAAGCTATTTCTATACCGTGATCTAAACAGTTACGTAATAGGTGAGCAAACACATTATTGATGGTCTCTTGATGGTCGTTTTTAATGCGTATGCCATTACTGTTTATGTCGACGATGGGGGACTCTTTATCGAGCTGCTCCGCTATTGAGGGGAGCGAATCGATAACATCTTTGAGTGTGTCTTCAAGGCTAGAAGATACACCTTGCGCGAGTACCGTTCTCATATCATTTAATGATTGATGCTGAGTTTTTGAAGGGTTATCGATAATTACTTTATCTATGTTGTCGTTCATTCTTAGAATGGTTTCTTCGTCCATCCAGAAGCCACTGCTGCGATCGTTATCCTGTGATTGCCGGCCTAAAACGGTTGTGTAAATGTACTCGTATTCTGCCAATACCTTGCGAACAAGGGTAATGTCGTTGAGTAATTTTTCTTGCGCCCATTCGCTTTGGCCTTTATTTAATTCGCTGTAGAGCGTTTCTACCTCATGGACTACATCACTAAAGTGTGTGAAGCCATAGGTCCTGCAGTTCCCTTTGATGGTGTGCATATTTCTAAATAATTCAGAGACGACAGTGTCTTCTTTGGCATTATTATTTCGAATAAGGGTTTCGTTGTCGTTTAAAAAATCGGTTGTAGCGCTTAAAAATTTTAAATACTTGGGTGAAGGCAGGTTCAGTAGCTGGCTGATAATATCCAGCTCTCGTTTTTTACTGGCCGCTTCATTTTCCATTTGTTTAAGTAATGTGACGTCTCGAACAGAGACCATTAATTTCTGAACAATGTCATCAGTGTCTACAATGGCGTTCCAGTCGAGCGATAGGCATTTGGTATTATTTGCAATAGTTGCTTCGTAGTCAGTGATTAAAACGTGATTGTTGAAGGTGAAGTTCATTTCATCCTCACCAATAATTGCACCAATACCTTCTTTTGCTTGATTAAGCTCATTACTGCCGACTTGAGCGTTGCCAAAGAGTAGATCGTAGGCATTCTTCCCTGCGAGCTCATTTTTTTCAAAAATACTTTCTAAATGGGTAGAGTACTCGGGGTGAATTGAGCCGTCGGTTTCAATGGTGAATAGCCCTTGGCGCATATTGCTGAGCATGCACTGTATGTCGTCGTTTTTGGCGCTTAACTCGGTAGTTCGTTCTGCTACTCGAATTTCTAGTAATCTGTTTTGTTCTTCTACTTGTTGACGTTTTTTACGTTGCAGTTGAATGAAGCGCGCAAGGCTTCCAAGGATTAAAAGTGCATAAAGAGTCTTGGCCCACCATGTTAGCCAGGGCGGGGGAAGTTGAATAACTTGAAGGGATTTTCCCGTTTCATTCCAAATGCCGTCGTTATTACTGGCTTTAACTTTGAAGATATATTTTCCCGCGTTAAGGTTTGTGTAGAGTGCTTGTCGTTGTGTGCCGACTTCTCGCCAATGATCATCAAACCCTTCTAGTTTGTAAGCGTATTGATTTTTTTCTGAATCTCTAAAGTTTAGCGCTGAATAGTTAAACGAGATCATAGATTGCTTGTGATTTAAGGTAATGCTATCTGTTTTGTTGATCGCTTTTTGAAGCAAGCCATCTTCGGCATTAAGTTGAATCGATTTTGTGAATACTCTGAAGTCATTGAACGCGACTGGGGGTTTTGTTGTATTCTCTTTAAGCTTGTTAATGTTATAAATTCTAAGGCCGCTAGGGCCACCCATGATGATTTCATTTTTTGAGGTTAATAGTGAGCCCCCTGTGGAGATGCCCCCTATTTTTTCGCCATTGAAACGTCGGTAATTTTTAACGTCGCCGTTTTTAGGGTTGAACCGAATAATCCCGTTGTTTGTGCCAAGCCACAATGTATTGTTACCATCTATTTCAATGGTTCTAATGCCGTTGTCTGAAAAGCCATTTCTTTCATCGTTATACAGTATGAAATCTTCTGTTTCTTCGTTTAAGCTATGTAGGCCATTGTTAGTGCCAATCCATATGGTGCCATTCTTGTCCTCTGCAATTACATTAATGAAATCATTATTCAAGCTACCTTTTATGCTTGCGTCTGATTTGTACCGTTTGAACGTTCCCGTTTCTCGATCCATCAAATTTAAGCCGCCAACAGCGCCTACCCAAAATCGTTTTTGACTATCTTCAAAAATAGTCCAGAGTAAATTGTCTGACAGTGAGTTCGTTATTGTTGCGCTGTGGTTGAAATAATGAAATAACTTGGTTGTCTTGTCGTATTTTATTAAACCAGAGTTATGGCTTGCTATCCATATCTCATGATTACTGTCTTCGTATATATCCCAAATGCTCGTGTCTGTTAGTACTTTTTGTGTGTCGCCCTTGTAGCGTAGTGAGGTGTCTAGTGGGAGTTGATCAAATTTATCTTCGGCTTTGTTATAAATAAATATTCCGGAATCCCACGTGCCAAACCAAACGTCTCCATCACTATCTATCAAACCGCATAGCATTTTTTTTGAGCTAATGCGCGCCGGAGATGCGCTTGTGCCTAAGAAATTTTTAAATTCTCCTGTGGTGCGGTCAAAATAATTCGGGCCTGCCCCGTCTGTTGCTACCCAGAAGTTACCTTTTGCATCTTCTTTTATGTCGGTTACTAAGTTGTCTCCGAGGGATAAGGGGTTATTTGAATCGTGACGGTACACATTGATAGCCGAACTGGATCTATCGTGAAAATTGATGCCTGAAGGGTAGGTGCCGACCCAGAGATCTTTGTTTTTGTCTTCAAAAATACGCCGTGTAATATTGGATGACAGTGTTCCTTTTTCTGATTCATTATGTTTGAAGTGGCGAAATGAATCTGTTTCGTAATGGTAATAGTTTAGCCCGCCACGGTCTGTGCCTATCCATAGAATGCCTTCTGAATCCAAATAGACATCTTCATGAATATCGTCAGAAATGCTGCGTGGGTCTTTGGGGTCATTCAGGTAGCGAACGATTTCTTTGGTTTCGGGGTTTATGCGGTAGAGTCCTAAGGATGCGGCGGCCCAAATATGACCATTTTTATCGGCTTTAAGTGCTTGAATGGCATTTTCTTTGGTGGCGGACGGATCTTCGGTATAGGGGGCAATATGGTCAAAATGCATGGTTTCAGGATCTAGGTGGCTTACCCCGGCGCTCGCTCCAATCCATATTGTGCCGTCTTCTGCCATAAACATATCGTAGATAGCGTCGCTGATTGGGCCGTCACTATTACCTGTGGCTGTTATTTTTGTTACATTCATCGTGTTGGGATTAAAACGAATTAAACCGTGATAGGTGCCAGCCAGTAAGTCACCATTACTTAACTCAAGAATCCGATTAAAGTTACCTTGATTGAAATTAATATCCGCGCCGCTCTTTGCGAATAATCGAGTGAGCTCTTCACGCTCAGGATTGTATAAGTAAAGTCCCCAGCGAGTACCTACCCATAATTGGTCTTTTGAATCGATAAATAAGTCGGCAGTTTGAGATATATCTTGAGGGCTGCTGGCATCTTTTTCGTTTATTTCTATGCTAATCTTTTTGAATTCGTAGGCATCGTAACGCAGCAGGCCATTGCGCCCGCCAAACCACATAAAGCCGTCTTTATCTTGGACAAACGCTTCGACTTCACCCAGCCCTATATCTTGCTCGGCCAAGATATTTTGAAAAATCATCTTCTCGGGATATTGCGAAGCCATAGCGGCCTGCGGCAATAAAGAGGCTAGAAGGCAAGTTGTTAGGAGCTTGTAAATATAAGAACGTAACATTATTAACTCTTTTTAAATTAGTGCAGTTTATAAAGTAGTGCCGTTTATAAAGCAGTGAAGTGTTTGCTCGCCAAGTACCGATGGCGAAGCAAATACCGATAGATAATGAAAGAAGCCAATTTAAGAATAGCCGCTGTATAGGGACTTGCTAAATCGCTTTGAAATTTTTTTTTGGCGTGGATTTTTTATTACTAAATACGAAGCAGAATTGAGTTCTTATAAGTTTTTTGCTGGTAGGCGACGGGAAGTGACGGTACGAGGGAGAGGAGGTGGTTATTTTGGGTATAAAAAAAGCCTCTAGGTGAGGCTTTTACTCGAAGAGGGTGTTAGCGGAAGTATTAGGCTTCGCAGCCCTCAAGCTCGGCGACAATGGCGTTACCTGTTGCGCTAACGGTGATGTTGGCGCTTTCGTTACCAATCATCTTCATGCCGTTTTTCACGGCTACATCGGTCACCATGTTGGCGTCTTGTGCTTGAGCGGCTTGGCGAAGCTGTTCTAGTGCGTTTTGCTTACCTTGTTTAAGAGCTGCGAGCACTTTTTCGCTCTTTTTGCCGATAAATTTGCCCTCTTTGAATAGCTCCGGCGTCAGGGTAATGCTGAGTACACACTCGGCGCTAACTTCACCCATAACGGCAAGCACGGTTTGCTGTGCTTTGGGTTTAGTCGTGAGGACTATATTAGCGCTGTTAGCGGCCTCTGTTGGCGCGGGAGCCTCATCTGGGGCTTGCGCCTCAATAATCGCTTCGCTGACAGGAGCCTCTTCTGGGGTTGGGGCTTCAGCAGTCTCTTCGCTGATGGGGGCTGGGGCGGTATCCGCCGGGGTTTCTTCATGCTCTGTTACAAGGTATTCAGTCGCCGGATCTTTTGGCTTTGCCTCATATGTTTTTGTGACTGGAGCTTCTTGTACCGGTGCTTGTGGCACTCGTGCATTGGAGCGCTTGCCGCCTTCGTGCTCAAAAAAGCAATGAGGGCATATATGGTTGGCGCGGTACATGCCGCCATTCATGGATTTGTTACAGCTTTGGCAAGGTTTTGTTAAAGATTGCATATTTATTCACTATTGGTTTCTGCAAAAAGTGTGCAAATTTTAGGCTATATTTCAAGCCCGCTCAAGAATTGGTCTCACAATTTTGTAAATTATAGTATTTAATTATTATTATATAGCTAAACAGTCTATCGCGGAGTGTTTTTTATCTCCTGAAGTTGTGAATTATTGGTGTTTGATCGGTGTATCGCATTGTGGAAGTTCACCGGTAATAGTGGCTTTTCTAGTGAATGCATCCGCATATACCTCATGCCGTGCTACAGCGCTATTGTTCGGGCGTATTGGCATTGAATAGAACGTGATACTGGATGCATTGGGTTGCGTAGATTTTGTGAGATTTAGATCACTTTTTATGATGAATACCACTTGCGACTGAAAATTTTATACGGATTACTTTTTACCCATAATGTTGTGGGATTTTACTCACGCTAAAATAACAAATCTTTATTTTTAGGCATTTAACACCGGGCTTACGTTTATTTTTTTAGTTGTGCGTTAAATACTGAGTAGTAGCCATTCGACTAACGGGCTTAGAACATTCGTGAATAATTATTCGTTAAGTAAAATAATTAATTACGGATAAATGTTGTGTAGAAAAAACTAGGCTGATATGTGGTTGTCAGCGTTTGCGCTAGATTGTTCATGTTGGTTCCATTTCGCCTCAATTACTGCGCGCGTTTTTGTGGGGTTAAGCCTCAAAAAAAGTTTATTGTCCGGAGTTTGAAAAAAACCATCGCAGCAGTGTAATTGTGACGGGTGCTGTGGAATATCGGGCAGCCAATTATCTTCAGTAAACGATTGAATATCTTCAATATGGTCGAGCTCAATGGCGTAATGGGTTTTGTCTAAAGCAATAATAATAACGACGGGCTTCAAAATATCTTCTAGGCGAGAAGCGGCTAGTCCAAAAATTTCTAAGAGTTCATTGAGGGTCGATCTTTCTTCGTCTTCTAACACGCCTAGCGCTGCTTGAGCGCCTTCTGGTGTTTTTGCCATATTCAGTAATTTTTCGGCTAGTGCGTGAATGCGTTTATGTGGGGCATCAAACCGAGCCAGAATGTCTGCAAGTTCATCATCATCGGGTGTGTAGTTGTCGTACCACTGGCCAAAAGCGCATTGGTGCGGGTCGGTGGCTTTCTTGAAGGGTTCCCCAGTTTGCAGGCTATTTTTTAAAGCTTTAATCCAGTTGATGTGGTCTTGCTTGCGTTGATCTAGCAACGTAATGAGCTCTTCAACACTTTTTGCTTGTGAGTGCGCGCCAATAACGTCACCGAAATGGTAGAGCGCAACAGCTTCGCCATTGAAGTCGAAGAGCGTGTGGCTATTTTTTTGCTCGTCTGGCGTTTCGCGTTTTTTAAGCGTATTGGCGGCGGTAATGTAGCGCACGCAATCGACTTGAAGAGCAAAACGCGCATTGCCTAGCCGAAAGGTAATGTAAGAGCCGCTGTGGGAGTTTGGTTGTTCTGCGTGCACTTGAGCGCTCATGCGAGTGGTTCCCCAATCGTTGTCTACTAATCACTCGAGTGTAGTTCAAGTTCAGGGAAGTATTTGAGCCTTGGAGCTGGTTTTACTCGGTGCAGTCATTACTGGATTTTGTACCTGCTCTAACGGCGCCTCATAGTCTTCAGGACCTACAGGGAGACGGCGTAAAAGAAATTCCTCTAGTTCATTTGGTGTTATTTTTACCATATGAGATATTTCACGAGATGTATCACAGTTTTGATGAGACTTTGAATGCGGGTGTAATTGCCATGCTACATTGGACCGTAATGCACCCATTAACGGTTATTGGGTGTTAAAAATGTATAAAAATAGCGCCGGCTTATTCCAGAGTTGTTACTGTAAAAATCACGGTTAGGCGCAAACATATCAAGGTGGCCCCATGTTTAATCGTGTGCTTGCAGGTGCAATGGCACTTGCGTTGGTAGGTTGTACTGGCACCAGTACAACGGAATCTTCCAGCTCTGATCCAACCCCGAGTTCCACGGCGGCATCCAGTGTGATGTCCGTGTCCAGCGTTACCGCGAGTTCGGTGATTAGCCTGCCTAGTTCAAGCGCGCCGGCGTCTTCTAGTCAGCCTTTATCGTCTACTTCGGGGGCAGCATCTTCCGTTACTAATACCGCCGGAGACTTTGCTTTAGGCGAAGAGATTTACCTTGCGCAGTGCCAAATGTGTCACGACTCAAACGGCAAAGGTTTTGGTCAAGATCTTACACTGCTAAGTAATACGGAATATCCGAGCTTTGAAGCGCTGGTAACCTACAACAATAATGAGATGCCGTTGAATAAAGGCTTTGAGTGCGAAGGCGATTGTGCGCTCAATGTTACGCGCTACATTGTTGATTACTATAACGGCATTGATTGGAGTGCCGCTGGCAGTTCATCTAGCGCGGCGCCTGTTATTCCTTCGGTCGATGTACCTGCTCTTATTCAGTCAGAAGACTTTGTCGCTTTTGAGGATACAACCCCGGGCAACAAAGGGAATTGCGGTGATGTGAATCAGCCGGTTGATTTCCAACCTAAAGCCGCAGGTGGTGGTACTTGTGATGTGAATTGGACCGAGGCCGGCGAATGGCTAGAGTACAAAATTAGCGTACCTGAAGACAAAATATACAATATTGGTGTAAGCCTAGCGGCGATCAATGTGAATAAAACCGTTACCGTTCGTGTTAACGGCGCTGCAGTGGGTAGTGTTGCAGCGCCAACCAATGGTTGGACGGCCTTTGGTACGGTAATAATCAACAATGTTGCGCTGGATGCTGGCGAACATGTTGTGCGTGTAACCATGGATACCGGTGGTGCTAATTTTGATTTTATTGAATTTAAAGTCAGCGCTAATCAAAGTGGTGTTGTGGGCGATGCCGCTCGCGGTAAACCTTTATACATGTCGAAAGAGCAAGGCTGTGCTGGTTGCCATGGTGAAAACGGCGAAGGCTTGGGTATTCAAAAGATATATTCCGATCGCAACGAGTTTGTTACGGATGGGCAGGTGTTAAACCTTGCGGATTATTTACGCCAAACAATGCCACGCGCTAACCCAGGCTTATGTGGTGCGCAATGCTCGGCCGATATAGCCGCTTACATTCGCGGGCAAAACTGGAACGAAGGCGTAGAGGAGGAAAAGCCAATTGCTTGTGAAGCGGGTGGTACGGCGCAGGATCACTTAAATTCGCCGCTGCGCATGCTGACTAAACATCAACTGTCTCATTTATTGGTTGATACCTTTCCTTCACTAAATATTGACCCTGCCAATATTGCTAAAGATTTAGCCGACGATACTGTGCTCGCGGGTTTTGCGACTAACTACGGTAAAGGCGCTAACTTTTTTCAAATATCTGCATTGGATAACTGGGGGAAAGCAATAGGCACCCGCGCAGCGAATAATTACGCGAATTTAATGGGCTGTAATATAACGAATGCCGGTTGTGTTGAAAATTACCTCAAACAATATGGCCGTTTATTGTTCCGTCGTACGTTAAGTACTGCCGAGGTAACCACCTTTAAAGCTATCGCAACAGCGGCCGGTGGTGGTAAGCCTGCAGTAGAGGCAGTAACCCTCGCGTTAATTTTGGCGCCGCAAACCAGCTATGAAATGTACGCACAAACGGCTAGCCGCACACCGCTAACCGGTGCCGAAATTGCCTCGAAGTTAGCTTTTTTGATTTGGGATCGCGCCCCTGATAGTGACCTTATCGCCGCCGGAGAAGCGGGCGAGCTAAATACCAGCGCTAAGGTGAAAGCCAAAGCGGCGCAAATGTTAGACGATGCTCGAGCAATTGAGGGTATTGGTTTCTTCTACGATAACTGGCTGTCTTTAAATGCTTTGCAAGAGACAGCGGCTGTTATTCAAGGTGTTACAAAAGAAGATTTAGCCGGCGAATGCGCAAGTACGCAGCAGTGCCAGGGCCTTTACAGCGGTGCGACCGATTGTAAGCTGAGCGAGGGCGCGGTGTGTTACTGCGGTACAGATATTTGCGGAGTTAAAGCTGGCGGCGATGGTAATCAAGGTGTTGCGAGCGTACGTGCTGCCCGTGATGAAGTGGCCCGCGTGAGTGCTTATTTAACGCTAGAGCAAGATGCAAAATTAGGCGATCTATTTACGACCCGTACAGCGGTTGTTGATGGTGCGCTGGCAGCGATGTATGGCGTAAGCACTAATGGTGCGCCGCAGTATGCCGGTGGTGCAGTTGTGCAGCTTAACGCGCAGCGGCGCTCAGGTTTATTAACGCGTTCTGCCTTTATGCGCTTGGGGGCTCACGAATTAGATTCGGGCATTAGTGCGCGAGGTAATAATGTGCGTACAAATGTGTTGTGTGATCCCATCCCTGAGCCATCTGCAGATATTTTGGCGCAGTTTCCTAAGCTGCCACCCGATTACGATTTAACCTTCCGCCAAAAGCTTGAGCAAGTGCATTTAAAAGCCGGCGGTGCTTGTCAGGGTTGCCATGAATTAATGGACCCAATTGGTTTTATGTTTGAAAATTATGACGGCCTTGGCCGCTACCGTACCGAGTACACCCTAGTGGATAACGATCCTGCACAAGGCCAAGCACCTGGGCCCACGTTTACCGTTGATGTGGATTCAACCGGCGAAATTTTTGAGCGCATTAAACCTTTCGATTTACCTAAAAACTTTGACAGCGCAATTGATTTTAGCGAGGCATTAGCGACCAGTGAAACGGCTGCTGCGTGTTATACCGAAAAATGGTTTGTGCGTGCTAATGGTCGCTTTATTACTCAGGAAGACATCTGTAGTTCGGACGCCATGTTTACGCGCTTCAAGAATAACAACTACTCTTTAAAAGAAATGATTTACGCAATAGTGACAAGCTCTAGCTTCCGCTTCCGTAACGCTGACGCACAATAAAACGTGGAGTAATAATAATGAGTCAAGATAAATATACACGCCGCGCTTTAATGTCTCGAGTGGGTGGCGCCGTTGCAGTGAGTGCATTAGCCCCGTTTGTGCCATTGTTAAATGCTGATGCACAAGCCGCTACGGGCGATATTATTCGCTATGTGCCGTGGTATACGCCGGTATTCCCGAGTAGCGATATCGTTAAAAATTGGATGCCGAATAGTCAGGGCGATAACTTACGATTTAGAGGGTCATTTACCGGCTTAAATGCCATGTCCGATAAAATGTCACTTTTAAGGGGCTTAGGTAATAAAGCCGGTTACGTGACTGGGCGCGATGGCTACAAAATGGCGGGCGGGCATAAACCTTCGGGGTTAACGATGCTAACCGGACGCGAGCTAAATACAGGGCGCACCGGGACTAAGCTTGAAGGCGGGTTTTCGCTCGGTAACCATTCATCACTTGAGGTGTGGATGGGCGATAAAATGATCGAAAATAACGATGGCGTTAAGCGACCTTATTTTTTAACCGGTTATAAAAACGGCTCGGGGTTTAATAATGACGAAGTATGGAAGTCTTGCTCGTTCCGAAATGGAACCTTCTTGCAGCGCCACCAATCACCTAAATCGCTTTACGATGAAATGGTGCGCTTCGCCCTTACAGAGGGCGGTGGTTCTACAACTCCAGCTAATGATGGCCAGCGCAGCGCCTATGCCGCAGTAGCCGAAGAACTAAAGCGTATTCGTCGCCAGTTAGGTAGTGAAGATTCTGCACGTTTAGATCAGCATCTAGAGGAAATTAATAACCTTGAACAATCATTAGCCGAGCAACCTGCGACAGGGGGTATGAGCTGTGATTTACCCGGAAGCTTCGATAACCCGATGAATCAGCATGATAAATATATGAGTGAATATATTAAGCTGATTCGTATTGCCTTCACCTGCAATATTACCCGTGTTATTGGGCATATGGATTTTGGCCATTTATTTACCAGCGGCTTAAACTTTTTACCGGATGGTAATGGTAATTACCATGGTGCAACGCACGATGGTGGTACCGCCAATAACCGTTTTATTGAGTCGGTAGCTAAATACCGTGCTGATACTTACGTGAAGTTGTTACAAGAATTAGAAAGCGTGAAAGAGCCCAGCGGTAAAACCTTACTCGATAACTCGATTGTGCATTGGTATTCCGAGGTATCGCGTAACCATGATTGGCACGATCAATTCAATGTCATTGGCGGTGGGGGTGGTCATTTTAAAATGGGTTTGTGCCAGGTATTAGGAGCACCCAATCACGATCCGTCCAGTACTAATTCTGCCAATAAAAATACCAGTATTAGTGATTACACACAAAACCGGTTATTGGTCTCTATTGCCAATGCCATGGGCTTTAATATCAACGAATTCGGCAACCCCGACTACAACAACGGCGCCTTGCCGACCAGTGTGCTGACATAGCTTTACCGGTTTACCCTTCATCTAATTACTTCCTTAACACGAAGTAATTAGTTGTCCCTTGATGCGGCCCTAGTGGCCGCTTTTTTGTGTTTGAAAAATCTTGGGTTAGATTTTAAAGTGCATGTACTTTTTTTGTTTCACTCAATTTATTCGCGTCCATGCGGGGCGTAATAGGGTTTCTCTTCCACGATGTTTTAGTCGGTACTTGAATAAACCAAGCACCGACTAAAAATAACAACCGTATTATTGTGCGGGAGAAATTCTAAACCAGTTCAAGTTCCAGCCACCGTCAGAAATTGAGAGGCCGATATTTTGCACGCCCGCTTCAAGCGTGATGGTGTGATAAATTGTCGTCCAGTTCTGCCAGCCGCCAGTATCAGGTACTTGGATGCTACCAAAAACAGGGAAACCACCGGCTTGTTCGATTTGCAGTGAGCCACCGCCAGCATTACTTGCAACGCGGTATTCGACCACATAGTCGCCACTGGTTGGGATATTGACTGGGCCATAAGACAACCAGTCGCCAGCATCAAACCATCCTACATTTAAGCCTCCGCCAACATCGGATGTTCCTTCAGTTTGTACACCTTGTTCGGCGTTAAAGTTTTCGGCTTGTATTAAAATGGGTTCTGCACAGTCGCTTATGCAAGCGTTCAAGAATGTTTCCATAATGTTTTCTCGCTCGGGCAAGAAGACGTTTTTAATGGAGTCTTTGACCAAAAACTTTTCGGCGGGACGAATTTCGATCCAGTTGAGGTTCCAGCCATCAGTAGTGGCGCGCAACGTAAAAGTCTCGGCGCCGTTTGGGATTTTGACGATACGAGTCACTGTCGTCCACTCTTGCCAGCCGCCCGTTGCTGGGACAAAAAAACTACCAGAGAACTGCTGGCCAGGAATTTCGATTCTTGCGGAGGCTGTATTTTCACCTGCAATACGAAAGCTTACCTTGTATAAATTATCGATGCTTGGTGGGAGATTAATGGCGTAAGTCAAAGAATCTCCGTCATTGATCCAGCCGACGTTTAAGCCACCACCAATGTCCGAGGTGTTTTCCGTTTGCACGCCTTCCATTGCAAGCCAGTTTTCCGCTTCCATCTTGAAAACAGTTGCATCGTTAGCGGCATCGGTCGCAGTACTTAAAAACTCCACACCTTGGAAGAAGGTTTTAAAGCCAGATAACTCGCCACCTAAATTCTCATCAATGTTGTGACAACCTGCACAGCTTAGCGCTTGTACACGCGCCATCACTTGGCTTGGGGTTAAACTAGAATTTGCATTTGCCAAAGCGATATCGATGTCAGCTGAAAAGTCTGAGTTACTATCGAAGGTGCGCGTTACTCCTGCAGAGGGGGCGTTGCCAGCGGCGTCGCTCATTGCTAGGACTTCGTTAGGTAGAGCGATAGATAAGGTGCTCATGCTATTGGCCAGTAATTTCTCGCCATTTGTGCTCAAACTCTGGAGTACTGAAGACTGGAATAGCTCTGCTAGTGCGTCATCAATATTATCGTCATTGGCGTTTGTGTCTATGGCAAGTGCGTCAATAACATTGTCCTTAGTGGTGGTAGCTAATATTTTTATGGTGTTATTAGAGTCAACTTCTGCACGTACTTCGCGGAAGCCCCAGGAGCGTCCAGTACCACCATTCACATTAAAGCGAATTTGACCGGAAGCTTGGTTTCCGCCAGCGAAGTTTTCAGCTTTTAGGATAGGGTCGAAGTTAGGCAGTCCGTTAAAGTAAAAATCTTTTAGCGCTGCAGCACGGGCAAGCTTGTTATCTTCAAAGCTCAAATTGGCCCAATAATCGGCAACAGGGCAACAGGGCAACAGGGCGGCAGTCTTCAAGATTGAAGTTGTTATTAGGGCTTTGTAAACGAGATTCAAAAATCATGAATACTTCGTCGCCAGTGCCTAAATCTGCGCGGTAAGCGATGCGGTATTCGCCGCAGTGACCACTTTCTTCATTGGCCAAATCAAAGCGGTTGGTGATTGCAATGGGAACATAGTCGCTTAGTGGTAAGTCAGTTTGAGACGTGGCTCGGCCTGGGTCTAAGCGCGCGTCAACCATGGCGTTAATTAGGTCGATAGGTTGCTGGCTGGTATCACCAGCTTGGTCTAGCAGTTGCTGTAATAGCTCATGCATTGGGAACTGGTTTAGAATCACTTTATCGGTAATGAAAAGTGAACGTTCTGGGTCGATTTCGACGGCATTGGCTGAGGCAGCTGAGATCATTCCTGCAGCAATAAAGCTGGCTGGAAATAATTTACGGTAGTTCAACATTATGAAGGCTCCAAAGGTTAAGTGACTCAAGGGCTGGCGTATATCCAACTATTTAAGCGGGAAGAGAGGGGTATACCTCTACCTGTTTAATAAGCATTCGCATGGTATCTATGAGTTCAACTAACGATAACTCCCAAGTTACGTTTAACGCCTATTGAGAATAAAACGCCGTAATTTAGGAATAAAAACCGCATTTAGGATAAAAATAATAATGCCGTCTTTTTACTGGGTGTTTTTTTTGTGCGTAGAACGGAGAAACTCCCAACTTTTTTGCTTGAGCGGGAAGTTGGGAGTTAAGTTGCATAGTATTTTGTTGACGTATGGCGCTTTTCGTGTCCGCTGAAGCTTGATGCCTTTACAGGTTTTTATCGCGTTATGCTAGCGCTGAAGAAAGTTTCGCCTAACGGTAAAGCTTGGGTGAATCGCCTGTCACTTTTTTAAATATACGATAAAAAGATGACTCACTATTAAAGCCTGATTGGTTCATTACCTCGGCAATAGTGATTGTAGGATTTTGTGAGAGGATCATTTTGGCGTGCTCGACGCGGTAGTGATTAATAAACTCTGAAAAAGACATGCCTAATTGGTCATTCAGTAACTGCGAAACCCTGCGGGGCTTATAACCCAACCTTTTACTAAAGCGATCAATGTTGAGGTTTTTTTCGAGGTGTAAAGACTGGGACAGCATCGCGCTGACTAGGTTGGCCTGACTCTCTTGTAATGCTTGTTCATCAGTAGAGTCATCACTGTAGCCCACGCGGCCTTCGTTGTGATCATGTGGTGCTTGTTCGTCAAATAGTCTTGCTCGATTCAAGGTTTTAAAGGCCATTGAGGAGGAGTAAATATAAAGGAATATCATGCTTAATGCCGATATGGCGTCATGAGTCAGGCCAAAGTAGTGAGGTAGCGTTTCGAAGGTGATCAACGAAAGCGGACCGCTGACGATGTGAGTAAACAATTCCCAGGTCCAGGTAATAATAAATGTGATCACAAGTAGCGTTAGCCACTGAGCGCAACGGTGAGTATCTTCAGAAGCATATGCCTCCAGAAGCTTTTTGGCTTTCGAAATTCGACTAATACACCAAAACGAGAATAAACAGGGCAAAAGCAATGCCGCACTGTAACTGATAAAAACGGAGGGGGTTGTCTCAACAAATCGGCGGGTAAGGTCGGGGGTTTCTATGCCCAAAAACACATAAAGCAAAGCGATGGGCACGGGTAGGGCCAATAAAAGTTTGCGTAAATGGGTGTTTTTAAAGTGTGATTCTGTAATGGATGCGACGTATAGATATAAAGCGCCGCCTTTAAAAAAGCTCATTGCAAAATATAAAAAGGTAATTGCCGAATCCCATTCGGTGCGATAAGGCAGCAGAGCGGGCACCCACAAAAGCAATTTTAGCCCCATGGTCAGGCCTATGCTTAAAAAGAAGGTAATTAAGTAGCGTGAGCTTATTTGCTTGGCATTACTGCTGGCACAGATTGCAATGGTTAGAAATATACACCCAAAACAGGTGAAGATAAGCATTAGGTCTGTAAGAGCAAATATTGGTTGATACATAAAACTTAACGATAAAAATACATTTTCAAGTTTGAAAAGAGACTACTACCCCGTTATAGGGCAGTAGTCTGTACGGCTAAATATTAATCGCAGCTTCCTAAGGATGTCCAAGAAGCATCGCTACCCGGTAGGGAAGATGTGTACCAGTTTGCTTGGAACAGCTGATTATTGTTTTGCATTAATTCGTTACTCAGTAAATGCGTATTGGGGCCACCGTTATAATCATTGTGTAACCAATTTGGATAAACGGCTACGCCGCTGCAGCTTCCGCCTGTAGGTTCTTCGCAGCCGCTCGCATTTACGGTTGTTCCTGCTGGTGTATTAGGGCAAAGGTCTAAATTATCATTCACGCCGTCGTTATCAGAATCCAAACATGAAGAATCGGTACAGCCCGCAGTATTCAAGAAGTCTTCCATAATTACTTTACGCTCTGGTAAAAACTCCGTTAATACAGGCGGTTTAATGATGAAGCGGTCTGCACCTGCCGGTTTTATTTCAAACCAGTTGAGGTTCCAGTTTCCTGATTGGGTCGATATGGCTAACTGTGTGATTCCTGCGGGGAGTGTCACTGTGCGCTCTACGGTTCTCCAGTTTTGCCAGCCACCGGTAAACGAAACGCTAAATGAGTCGTAAATTACACCGCCGCCAGGTTGCTCTAGCTGAATATTACCGCCGGGGAATACGTTCTTTGCTGTGCGGTAAGATATGATATAGCGATTATCAATACTGGGTGGAAGCGCTACATCAAAAATCATCCAGTCGTTAGCATCGACAAAACCAACATTTAAACCGCCGCCTACATCCGTTGTGGTTTCGGTCTCAATACCGCTTTGCATAATAAAATTTTCGGCTTCGATACGTACTGGTGTTATATCTGATTCTAACCTAAGGCTGTGCATCTCAAGTAAATCGGATGCTGGCCCTACATGTTCTAGTCCATTGCCCAAATCGTCTGCGCTGCTGTGACAACCTACACAGGTGAGCACTGCCACACGACTCAATACCTGTGCCGGTGTTAAGTTTGAATTGGCAGTTCGGAGCTGCTGCTGGATACGCTGAGCAAAGCCGGAGGTATTTTCATTAAAGGCATCGTTAAGTTCTTGGCGAGATGGCAGGTGGCCACCGGGCTGCCCATTCACCGCGCCTGAAAAAATCGATTCAGCTAAAGCCGCTCGCAGGACGATACCTTGGCGGCCCACTTCTGCTTCCGCAGGAATATCTATGTTAAGGGTCGACATAGTATTTGCCAGTAAACCTTTACCCTTTATCGAAACGGCATTGACTACTGCATCTTGGAACGCTTGAGCTTGCACTGGGAAGAGTGAAGTATCTGAGGATAAGTCTGCAAAAGGTGTTTCTTTGACCGTTGTTTGCACGAGTTCAACGGTGTTTCCGTTTATTCGACTATTAAGCTCCGAAAAGGACCAGACATCCGGCGTGGAAATACGATTATTAATACGAATTTGCCCGCTAATTGGCGTAACACTTTCGCCTTGGTAATTGTGTGCCGATATTACGGGGCTAAAACCGTTAAGCCCATTAAAATAAAAGTCACGCAGTTGTTGCGCCCTTACATTAATATTATCTTCTGTCGATAAACCGGCCCAAAAGTTCATAACCGGACGACAGCCTTCTAAACCAAGTTCCGGATGAGGATTGGGTAGCTTAGCTTCAAAAATAACGAACTGTGTCGTTATAGAATTTCTGCCGTTTACCTGAGAAAAGGTTACGCGGTATTCGCCGCAATTTTCGCCATCTGCAGGGGCAAGATCAAAACGGTTAACGAGAGATATCGCTTCGGTGGTATTTATACCTCTAATTGTTGTGCCACAGCCACCCGGTAGGTTATTAAAATCAGTGGAGCTACCATTGCAAAGACTCGCCTCCATCGTGTCTACCAATTGCTGCGGCGATGTAGAAAAATCTCCAGCACTGGTGGCAATGGCTTTTAATACACCATTTTCACCGTTCAGCGAAAACTGATTCAAAATGACTTTGTCTGTAATAAAAAGTGAGCGCCTAGGGTCTATCTCTGCAGCCTGAGCGTGCGCGATAGATACCACCGCCAGTACTGCGGGCATAAGTTGTTTAAATTTTGATAAAGGTGTTATTCCTTCAAAAAAACGATTCATAATTGTTTTCCTTTTTGATTGTGCGGTGGGTCATGTCATTTTATAAAAAATCCAAATTATTTGGATGTGGATTTTATTACGGATGTTGTGGCGGCTGCTGCCGATAATTTTTCAGAAGCCGGCCAGACCGTTATAGGCATAACGGCCTTGCCGGCAGGGTGGGGCCCAAGCACGTTCGTTATTGTTGTTCGTGCTGGCAAAGCTTGTTTAATTGTCACTATTCAGGTGGGTTCGAAATCATACCCACCCAAAAGGCGAACTGATTGTTTTCTGGGCATTCAAGCGTCAGGAACGCTTGCATAGCGGCCATGGATGGCTTGAGCGGCCCAGAAAATGATCTGTTTGCCGGCCTATTTGTGCATGGCTGAATAGTTACGTTTAATTAATAGGCACTAATATCACGTCATCAATACTTATTGCGCGTGCAAGTCCGGGAGCAAGAGGACCATTCGAGCCTAAGTTAAAGGTGATGCGGCCGTTGTTGTCTGTGCCTTGTTGCATGGTGAAGGTGAATTCGTGGTGGGTGCCGCCAGGATTCGAGCTTACCGTTTGCGATGGCATGTAAGCTGTGTAGTTGCCACCATTTTGCTCAACCACAACATCAATATTAGCTTGGGTGGTTTTGCCAAAGGTCATCGCGTTAAAGCTTAAGCGGTATTGCTGCCCCTGCGTTAAGGGAAGCCCTGCTTGGTGAAATTGAATATTCCAATTTTGGTTACCTGCAGCATCGATAAAAATACGTGCATCATTAAACTGATTGTTTAAGTCGAATGTAGCCGCTGCTGGTGCTTGTTGGTAGGTTTGCCAAAAATTAGCGCCTTGCTCGAAATCACCATTTTGAACGAGGTTGTTACAGCTTGTGCATGCCGCCGCAAGAAAATCTTCAAGAATGGTTTTACGCTCGGGAATAAAAGTCTCTTGTAGTGTGCGCTTTACTTCATAGCGCTCATCACCATTACCACGAATTTCAATCCAGTTAATATTCCAGCCTGGATTTAAAACAGCAATAGCGAGCGTTGTTGTATTGGCGGGAATAGAAACCGTCTGTTTAATTGTGCTCCACGATTGCCAGGTAATGCCCGTTTTTGGGATATCAAGCTGCCCAAATACTTGGCTGCCACCTTGTGATTCTAACTGTAGCTTACCGCCGTTGTTCGGGCTGGCAATGCGATAGCGTACTTCGTATTGGCCGTTATTGCTTGGTGGTAAAGTAATGTTGTAGGTCATCCAATCGCCGGCATCTAGCCAGCCAACATTTTGCCCGCCGTCGGTATCGGTGGTTGTTTCGGTTTGAACGCCAGACATGTTGGCAAAATTTTCGGCTTCAATTACGATTGGTGTTCCAAGTGTTGTAGGCAAAAAGTTGAGAAATTCAGAGGATTGCTTGTTCGAGGTAAAGCTAATATTACCGCCCAATACTTGGCCTTGATTATGGCAGCCACCACAGCTTAACGAGTTGACTCGTGAAATTACCTGTTGTGGCGTTAATGCACTACCTGTGGCATTGAGTTGGTTTTGAATATCGTTAGCAAAGTTACCCTGCTCATCAAAATGACCCAGGACGCCGCCGTCGAAATCGGTACTAAAATCATCTGAAAAACCACTGCCGGTGGCGAATGCATCCGGTAGGTTTATCGCAAGCGAACTCATTGTGTTGGCAAGTAAGTTTTGACCGTTAACCGTTAGCGCATCTAATACGGCGGTTTTAAAGCTGTCGGCTAAAGGGTGGTTGCTTGTGTCGCTGGCGAGCTCGTCAAAAGGGTTGTCTTTTGCGGTGCTTTGCGCAATCACGAGGTTGCCTGAATTGGGGATGGTGCGGAATTCAAATTGTGACCATGTTGTTAAGCGGCTGTTGCGGTGATTAAGGCGAATTTGGCCCGAACCGTTCTCGCCACCGGCAAAATGGTTTACGTCAAAAACCGCGGGGATACCGCTTACGCCGTTAAAGTAAAACTGCTGTAATGCGCTAGCGCGAGCGGCGATATTATCTTCTTCAGATAACCCTGCCCAAAAATCGGCGATAGGCCGGCAGCCTTCTTTGCCTAGCGAGGGGCTAGGGTTGGGAAGCTGTGCTTCAAAAATCATAAAGTTAATGGTTTCACCAGTGCCACGAACATCGGCAAAGGCAATGCGGTATTCGCCACACTGCTGATCGTCGGCTAAGTCAAAGCGGTTGGTGAGGGCTATTGGTGTGTAATTGCTGATGGTGCCGAGTGTTAGGGCGCGGCAATCAACAGGGAAGCCATTAAATGTTTGGTTGCTGTCGCGCAGACAGCCGGGCCAGTTATCCAGAATATCTTGCGCGGAATGGGTGGCGTCACCTTCATCGGCTAACAACTTATCGAATATCGCTTGCGCGCTAAACTGATTCAGAATTTGTGTTTCTGTGATGATGAGCGAGCGATCGGATTGAATATCGGACAGCGCAGGTTGGCTTGCCACAAAGGCGGTACTGATGAATGAAGCTGCACAAAGCAGTTGTTTGAAGCGCATAATTATCTCCGAAGTATGCCGGTTTAAAGACTGGGCGCATTCTAGGCGCGCGACTTCACATTTCCCTATTCTTAATCATTATCGATTTAATATTGGGAATAAAAATACGTAAAGTAGTACTTTATAAAGGGCCTGGAGCGTGAATTGCTCCTTATTATGGATGGCTTATGGCTTATGGCTTATGGCTTATGGCTTGTGATGAAAGAGAGCGCTAGATTTTAGTCTTTGAATGATTAGCTTTGTTTTTTCGATAATGGGCAGGGGAGACGCCATAGGCATTTTTGAACAAACGATAAAAAGATGAGCTACTCGCAAAACCGGATACTTGACCAACTCGTTGGGCGGTTAGATCGTGTGTGTGGGTTAAAAGGCGCTCAGCTTCTTTTAAGCGCTCTTGGTTAATCAGCTCGATAAAGCTGTAGTGATGATATTGCTTGATAAGGCGCGAAACCGTTTTGGTTTTTAGCTTGGTGTGTTCGGCGAAGCGAACAAGGTTAATTCGGCTATCTAGATATATTTTATCGTGAGTGAGTGCGCTGTTGATTAACTCTAGAGCCTCTGTGTCTTCGCGTGATTCTTTTACTTGTGGTGGCGTAACCGGGGAGGTTGGCGATTGTTGCTGTGTATTTGCTGCCTGATTTGGGCGATACGATTTAGCATACAAAAACGCTGTTAATAACAAAGAAATATAGTTATTGGTCGCGCCAATAATATGGGGGATGCGATCGCCTAGGGTGGCGTGAATAAAGCTTCCCAAAAAATGCGCGATTAAGCCCCAGCTCCAAACGGCAATATAGCCATAAGTTAAATACAGAAGGTATTTATTTTTGGTGGTTATTTTTCGGTTAACGGTGATAAGCGCTGCAATGGCAAACACCCAAGGTACAAGGCCCAGTGTGCCTATAAACAGGAAAGGTAGCCACTCGTGGCCCGTGAAATTATTTTGTAATACGGTTCGGTCGGCGCCTAGCATTACGGCTATTATTGCGGCGATAAATGCGGCAATAATAAAACTAATCCCTCGGGCCTTTTGCGGTGGGGGTACTGCCTGGGCGCTGTTGATGTATAAGAACAGCATTGGGCCTTTCAGGTAGCAGGTTGTGATGTATACCAGCGTAATCGTTGTATGCAGTAGCCAGGGCGCTGAATCAAAAGAGGGGTTCCAAATCGTAAGCTTACACCCCAGCCCCAAGCCTATGCAGACAAAAAATAGTCCCAAGGGAAGCCGCCCTTGCGATACCGCTGAAAAAAATAAAACGGGTACGGCAATTAATAAGGAGCAGCAAGCGGCTATTGCAAGCGCGAGGTCATGTAAGCTGAAGGAAAGTATCACGATGGGTTTAAATATAACCGTGTTAAATAAGTAGGGGATATTGTACGGGTATCGCGCAGTGGCAGCGAATATTGAATGTGACTGCAGATGATTTATTTATGCATTAAATACCCAGCCCCTTGAGAGCCTGCATCACTATGGGCGCAAGTGCATCGTGTTTGTGCCCCGTGCGTGCCATTGAGGCCGAGCCGTGTAATACCGTTATTAAAAAGTTAGCGTTCTCGGCGGCATTGGTATCTAGCTTTAATTGTTTAGCCTCTGGGTCTTGGGAAAACAGTGTGAGTAGCATGTTGTACGACAATTGACTGACTTCTTGTATTTTTTGACGAGCCGCTGGTGGAGTGGCTTCGGCTTCTGTTTCGGCGGCGCACAGGGATATGTAGCAGCCCTTGGGTGTACTTTCGTCGCATTGCCCTGCGAGTACAGACATTAAAAAGGCCGATAAGCGCTCGCGTAGCGGGACGCCAACTTGCTGCAATGGCTGGCAGTAGGCGTTCGCAATGTGCGCTACATAGTAGTCGGTGGCTTGAATAAACAAAGACTCTTTATTACCAAAGGCGGCATATAGGCTGGGTTTGTTTATATCCATGGCCGTGGTGAGGTCCGTAAGCGATGCCGCGCCAAAACCTTTCTTCCAAAAAACATGCATTGCGGCAGCGAGCGCCTGCTGTTTATCAAATGCAATTTTTCTTCCACCGGACATAACGCTTCCAATATTTAGGGCTTGAGGGGGTATTGACATCATTATACCGATCGGTACAATACGATCAATCATACCGATCGGTACAAAATCGAATTTAGTCTACTCGGTATAACCGCTGGTCATTTATTCACACAACCATTTATTCACACAACCATTTATTCGCATAACAAAGGGGCAACGAATATGAGTTTTTCAATTGAAGGTAAAGTGGCTTTAGTTACTGGGGCTAATCGAGGTATTGGCAAGGCGATTGTGGAGGCCTTTATTACGCAGGGCGCGAGCAAGGTGTATTTGGCGGTGCGCAATCCGGAGTCTACGTTACCGATGGCGCAGCAATATGGCGATAAAGTCATCACGCTGAAATTGGATGTTGGGGATGCAGAATCCATTAAGCAAGCGGCTGCACAAGCGCAAGATGTGGATATTGTTGTGAATAATGCCGGCGTGCTCGAAGTGGCCGACCCGCTAGCAGACGATGCCGAAGCGGCTTTGGCTCACGAAATGAAGATTAATGTTTATGGCTTAATGCGTATGGCACAAGCTTTTTCTCCCGTTTTGGCGAGTAAAGATCAAGCGGCATTTGTGCAATTAAATTCTGTAGCATCCATTGTGAATTTCACGCCATTTACCACGTATTCGGCCTCTAAGGCAGCGGCATACTCAATTACACAGGGCTTAAGGGATAAGTTTTTACCACTGGGTATTCAGGTTTTAAGTGTACACCCTGGCCCGATTAAAACAGACATGGCGGCTAAGGCCGGTTTTGAGGAATCCGACCCGGCATCGAGTGTTGCAGATGGCATAGTTACGGCTTTAGCCAGTGGCGATTTTCATGTATTCCCTGATAGCATGGCTAAGAATATCCAAGCGGCTTATCAAGGTTTTGCTGATGCGGTTATTCATGCACCCGCTGCAGAATAAAAATAGTAACTATTCAGCTATCTGCGAAATTGGGGACGAGGCAATAATAGTTTATCCAATTAGGCGAAGAGATCGGCTTTCTTATCGAGGCGCTTAAAGGGGCGCATGCCGGGGCATGTAACGCTTTGAGCAACGAAGGTAAGGAGGTCGAGATCAAGCATTAATGGATGAAATATTGTTTCCTCGTCCCTTGAGTTCTAATTGATCATTTTCTAGGCCGTTCTAGCCATCCATGGGCACTATACACGCGCTCCCGGCGCGTGAATGCCTAGAAAAAAATCAATCAGCCCTCTGGGTGAGCAATATTTTTCTACAGCTGAATAGTTACTAAAAATATTTAAACGCCCGTTAAATTAAGGAGCACTCATGTCCGCTAATGAAACTTATCAACCACCTAAAGTGTGGCAGTGGCAGCAAGAAAATGGTGGTAATTGGAGTAGCACGAACCGCCCGATTGCAGGCCCCACGCACGAAAAAGCATTGCCTGTGGGTAATCACCCTTTTCAGCTGCATTCGCTGGCGACGCCTAACGGCCAAAAAGTCACCATTATGCTAGAGGAGTTGTTGGCGCTAGGGGAGGCGGGGGCAGAATATGATGCCCACTATATTGATATTAGTGCTGGTGATCAGTTTTCGAGTGGATTTGTCGCTGTTAATCCTAACTCCAAAATACCGGCATTAATGGATCACTCTACGGCTGCGCCTACGCGTATATTTGAGTCGGGCACTATTCTTTTATACTTGGCCGAAAAATTTGGACAGTTATTGCCAGCCTCTCCTAGTGAGCAGGGCAAACGCATGAAATATTCACATGCTAAAAAGCAATTTTTCTAGGTAGACT
>NZ_CEXWTU010000002.1:0-76608 GCF_982758155.1 Marinagarivorans sp.
AAAACCGAAAGTTGGGGGTTCGAGTCCCTCCTGGCCTGCCACTATATGCACGAATGCGTGCGGCGCGAAAGGTTGAAATGCGAGTTTCAACCTTTCTGTGTATTACGCACTATCGTAGAAAGAGAAGAAGCCATGAGTACAAATGTAGAGTCTCCACAGAATAAGCTAGACGGCCTTAAATGGTTGGTGGTTATCGCTATTATTGCTGCTGGCACGGTAGGAAATTCTTATTACGCCGAACAAGTTGCGATCCTTTATCGCGTGTTGGCGATGGTTGCTTTGGGTTTGGCTGCTGCGTTTGTTGCTTTGCAAACTGCCAAAGGTGCTGCTTTTTGGGAGTTACTAAAATCTGCCCAAATAGAAATGCGCAAAGTGGTTTGGCCCACCAAGCCAGAGACCAATCAAACGACTTTGATGGTGTTAGTGGTCGTGTTCGTGATGGCTCTTCTTTTGTGGGGCCTTGATGCCGTATTCGGAAAGATCGCCTCTTTTATTATTGGATAACTACGGACATTTCTCCCCATGGCAAAGCGTTGGTATGTGGTACACGCCTATTCAGGTTACGAAAAGAAAGTTGCAGCAGTACTGAAAGAGCGTATTGAGCTCGAAGGTATGCAAGAACATTTTGGTGATGTTCTCGTTCCCACTGAAGAAGTGGTTGAGATGAGAGATGGGCAAAAGCGACGTTCAGAGCGTAAGTTTTTCCCTGGTTACGTTCTTGTTCAAATGGAGCTTAACGACGAAGCGTGGCACTTAGTAAAAGAAACGCCACGTGTGATGGGTTTCATTGGCGGTAAGGCAGATAAGCCTGCCCCAATTACTGAGAAAGAGGCTAACTTAATTCTTCAACGTGTTGATGACTCTGTTGATAAGCCTAAGCCTAAAACGTTATTTGAGCCCGGCGAGATGGTCCGTGTGACTGATGGCCCGTTCAATGACTTTAACGGTGTTGTTGAAGAGGTGAATTATGAGAAGAGTCGCTTGCGAGTAGCGGTTCTTATTTTCGGTCGTTCAACTCCTGTTGAATTGGAGTTTGGTCAGGTCGAAAAAAGCTGATTAAAAAACTGAATTTTTATGACTCTCACTGCCTTTCAGGGCAGTGGGGGTTTTTGTGTCTCTGGGTGTCACGTATTTAGTAGCGTGTCTATTACCCAAAACGGGGAGCCGATGACGTTAGGTTTAACCTAACAGAGGCGTTTAACCCATAACCTGAGGAAGTTGAAAATGGCTAAGAAAATTAATGCCTATATTAAGCTGCAAGTTGGTGCCGGTAAGGCCAATCCAAGTCCACCAGTTGGTCCTGCTCTAGGTCAGCACGGTGTGAACATTATGGAGTTCTGTAAAGCGTTTAACGCACAGACTCAAGATATTGAAGCCGGCTCTCCAGTGCCAGTTGTTATCACTGTATACAGCGATAAAAGCTTCACTTTCGCAATGAAGACTCCACCCGCTTCTTACTTGTTAAAGAAAGCGGCTGGCATCACTAGCGGTAGCAGCAATCCTAATACTAAGAAAGTGGGTGCTGTAACGCGTGCACAGTTAGAAGATATTGCAACAGCTAAGGCTCCGGACTTGACTGCTGCTGATATGGATGCAGCTGTGCGTACTATCGCGGGCTCTGCTCGTTCCATGGGTTTGGATGTTGAAGGGGTTTAATAATGGCTAAGTTATCTAAGCGCCAGCGCGCTATCAACGAAAAAGTTGAATCAACTAAACAGTACAGCATTGACGAAGCCGTTGCTTTGTTGAAAGAGCTTTCTGGTGTTAAGTTTGCAGAAACAGTAGAAACAGCGATTAACTTGGGTATCGATCCTCGTAAATCTGACCAGTCTGTACGTGGCGCCACGACTCTACCGAACGGTACCGGTAAAGAAGTTCGCGTTGCTGTATTTACTCAGGGTGCAAACGCTGAAGCTGCAAAAGCTGCGGGCGCTGACTTTGTGGGTATGGAAGAGCTAGCAGCTGAAATCAAAGGCGGCATGATGGACTTTGATGTTGTTGTTGCTGATCCTGCTGCCATGCGTGTTGTTGGTCAATTAGGTCAGGTGTTAGGTCCTCGTGGTCTTATGCCTAACCCTAAAACCGGTACTGTAACGCCTGACGTTGCAACTGCTGTTAAAAATGCTAAAGCCGGTCAAGTGCGTTTCCGTGCTGACAAAGGCGGCATTATTCATGGTGGTATCGGCAAGTTAAGTTTTGATGCGTCAGCATTAAAGCAAAACTTAGAAGCATTATTACTTGATGTGAAAAAATTGAAGCCTGCTTCATCTAAAGGCGTTTACATCAAGAAAATTACTTTGAGCACGACAATGGGTCCAGGTTTAACCTTGGATGCATCGACTCTCGAAGCATAGTTATTCCGCGCTATTACATTAGTGCAGCGCCTTTGGGTGCAAAAAACTTTGGGGTCTAGCTCCTAGAGCTAGGTCGTCAAAGACCGTAGGTGAAGTGAGTGGTAACGGGTTGGAGCGAGATGTGAATCTGGGTCTGTAGCTCGCGTGTCATGAATTTCTTAATTGAGTTTTGCAAAGCCTACGCAGATGGTGGACCCTGTTCAGAATTCTGAACCTGTTGTCGCCGACATAGGGTTCAAGTGGAAACATTTGAACTGGTAGAAAACGATGGGGGTAGCCCCGTCATTAACCAGGAGAAATCCCGTGGCATTAGGACTTGAAGACAAAAAAGCGATTGTTGCTGAAGTCTCAGAGGCTGCCAAGAGCGCTCTTTCTGCAGTAGTAGCCGATTCACGCGGCGTTACTGTTAGTCAGATGACGGCTCTACGAAAAGAGGCTCGTGAGCATGGCGTATGGTTACGCGTTGTTCGCAACACCTTGGCTCGTCGCGCGGTTGAAGGCACTGACTACGAATGTCTCGTTGAGAGTTTCGTAGGTCCAACTATCATTGCATTTTCGAGTGAGCACCCAGGTGCTGGTGCACGTATTTTACGTGACTTCGCTAAAGCAAATGAGATGTTGGAATTAAAAGCTGCCTCGTTTGAGGGCGTTTTAGTTGATGTTAATTTGTTGGCTTCTTTACCAACATACGACGAAGCTATTGCACGACTCATGAACGTGATGAAAGAAGCAGCCGCTGGCAAGTTGGTACGTACTCTTGCAGCACTTCGCGATCAAAAAGAACAAGAAGCCGCTTAATTTCATATCTCAACAGATTGGAATTACCGACTTTTTTAAAAAATTATCCGAGCTTAATGCTCACGTAAGAATAGGACTTGAAAAATGTCTATCTCACAAGAAGATATCTTAAACGCTGTTGCTGAAATGTCTGTTAAAGACGTTGTTGAATTAGTTTCTGCAATGGAAGAAAAATTTGGCGTTAGCGCTGCAGCAGCAGTTGCTGTTGCTGGCGATGCTGGTGGCGCTGCTGAAGAGCAAACTGAATTCGATGTTATCCTTACCTCTGCTGGTGAGAAGAAAGTTAGCACGATTAAAGCTGTTCGTGAAATTACCGGTCTTGGCTTGAAAGAAGCTAAAGCAATCGTTGATGGTATACCTTCTCCTGTTAAAGAAGGTGTTTCTAAGGACGACGCTGAAGCGGCTAAAGAAAAACTCGAAGCTGCTGGTGCAGCTGTCGAAGTTAAGTAAGCTTGAAGTTAAAGTCCAATCTCTGATTGGCACAGGGCTGGCAGGTAATTTACCTGCTGGCCTTTTTCCGTTTGCGGTCTAGTGTGCTTTGGATCGTAGAATGGAACTGATATTTAATATTCGCGCTTATTAGTGTGAATTGGGAGTTAACCCTCCCCGTGTCTCGCAAAGATTGCATCCCCGTGAAAAGCTGAGGAAATCTGATGGCTTACTCGTATACTGAGAAAAAACGTATCCGCAAGGATTTTGGCAAGTTGCCGCACGTCATGGATGTGCCGTTCCTCCTGGCAATACAGCTCGATTCATACAGAAAATTTACGCAAGTTGATACCGCGCCCAAAAAGCGTTTGGATATGGGTTTGCATGCCGCGTTTAAATCGGTATTTCCTATCGTAAGCTATTCTGGTAGCGCCGCTCTCGAATACGTGAGCTATGCACTTGGGAAACCAGTATTTGACGTTAATGAATGTGTATTGCGCGGAGCAACTTATGCCGTGCCTTTACGCGTTAAAGTTCGCTTGATCATTTACGATAAAGAATCCAGCGCAAAAACAATTAAAGATATTAAAGAGCAAGAAGTGTACATGGGCGAAATTCCGCTCATGACCGATAACGGTACTTTTGTTATTAACGGTACTGAGCGCGTTATTGTTTCTCAGCTACATCGTTCTCCTGGTGTGTTCTTCGAGCACGACAAAGGTAAGACTCACTCATCAGGTAAATTACTCTATTCTGCGCGCGTTATTCCTTACCGTGGTTCATGGTTGGACTTTGAGTTTGACCCCAAAGACCTTGTCTTTGTACGTATTGACCGTCGTCGTAAATTACCAGCGACAATTCTTTTGCGTGCGTTAGGTTATAGCTCGCAAGAAATGCTGGATATGTTTTTTGAAACCAGCAGTTTCCGCCTTTTAGAAGATGGCAGCTTAAAGCTTGAGCTAGTGCCTGCTCGTTTGCGTGGCGATACGGCTTCTTTCGATATATGCGATACCGAAGGTAATGTCATTGTTGAAGAGACTCGCCGCATTACGGCTCGTCATATTAAGCAGCTTGAAAAAGCGAATGTTAAAGAGCTGGATGTCCCTTCTGACTACATCTTGGGGCGTGCTTTAGCAAAAGACATCATTGACGAAAGCACCGGTGAAGTTCTCGTCGAGTGTAATACCGAAATTACAGAAGAAGTCGTTGCGCAGCTTATTGCTGCAGGCATCTCTGATGTGGAAACGTTGTACACCAACGATCTTGATTGCGGTTCTTTCTTGTCCGACACCTTGCGCAGCGATCCTTCTCGCACTGAGCTTGAAGCGTTAGTTGAAATTTATCGCATGATGCGTCCAGGTGAGCCGCCCACAAAAGAATCAGCAGAAGGTTTATTCCAGAACTTATTCTTTAGCCAAGAGCGTTATGATCTTTCTGCTGTAGGTCGCATGAAGTTTAACCGTCGTCTGGGTCGTGATGAAGATACTGGCGAAGGCACCTTGTCGCGTGAAGATATCGTTGATGTCTTAAAAACCTTGATCGATATACGTAACGGTAAGGGTGTTGTTGATGATATCGATCACCTCGGTAACCGTCGCATTCGTTCTGTTGGCGAAATGGCTGAGAACCAATTCCGTGTTGGTTTGGTGCGTGTTGAGCGTGCTGTTAAAGAACGTCTTTCTATGGCTGAAAGTGAAGGCCTTATGCCGCAAGACTTGGTTAATGCTAAGCCTGTTGCTGCCGCGGTTAAAGAGTTCTTCGGTTCTAGTCAGCTGTCCCAGTTTATGGACCAAAACAATCCGCTTTCAGAAGTTACGCACAAACGTCGTGTTTCGGCTTTAGGGCCTGGCGGTTTAACGCGTGAGCGTGCTGGTTTTGAGGTTCGAGATGTACACCCGACTCACTATGGTCGTGTATGTCCTATTGAAACACCGGAAGGTCCAAACATTGGTTTGATCAACTCGTTGGCAACCTATGCGCGTACTAACAGCTACGGTTTCCTTGAGAGTCCAGTGCGTAAAGTCATTGGCAACAAGGTCACTGATGAAATCGAATACTTGTCTGCAATTAACGAATCAAAGTTTGTTATTGCCCAGGCATCTGCAACGCAAGATGAAAACGGTAATTTGATCGACGAACTTGTTTCTTGTCGTCACATGAATGAATTCACCTTGGTGGCGCCATCTGAAGTTCAGTACATGGATGTGTCACCTCGTCAGGTTGTATCGGTTGCCGCATCGCTGATTCCATTCCTGGAGCACGATGATGCTAACCGAGCCTTGATGGGTTCGAACATGCAGCGTCAGGCTGTACCCACACTAAAAGCACAAAAGCCTTTAGTGGGTACGGGTATGGAGCGTAAAGTTGCTTCGGATTCTGGTGTGTGTGTTGTTGCTAAGCGCGGTGGTGTTATTGACCGTGTTGATGCTGGCCGAATTGTTGTTCGTGCTGGTCAAGAAGAAGTTGAAGCGGGTGATGCGGGTGTAGATATCTACAACCTCACTAAATACACCCGTTCGAACCAGAATACGTGTATTAACCAGCGTCCTATCGTTAGCACTGGCGACACCATCGTGCGTGGCGACATTCTAGCGGATGGTCCTTCGGTAGATATGGGTGAGCTTGCCCTCGGTCAGAATATGCGTATCGCATTTATGCCTTGGAATGGTTATAACTTTGAGGATTCGATCCTTGTTAGTGAGCGCGTTGTTCAAGAAGACCGCTTTACGACAATTCACATCCAAGAGTTAACCTGTATTGCGCGTGATACCAAATTAGGCTCTGAGGAGATCACGGCTGATATTCCCAACGTGGGTGAGTCTGCGCTATCTAAGCTTGATGAGTCTGGTGTTGTTTATATTGGTGCCGAAGTAGGCCCTGGCGACATTCTCGTGGGCAAGGTAACACCTAAGGGTGAAACCCAATTGACGCCAGAAGAAAAACTTCTTCGTGCAATCTTTGGTGAAAAAGCCAGTGACGTTAAAGATACCTCCTTGCGTGTGCCTACCAGCACCAAGGGTACAGTTATTGACGTTCAGGTCTTTACTCGTGATGGTCTAGAAAAAGATCAGCGTTCACGCGATATCGAAAAAACTCAGCTTAACCAAGTCCGCAAAGACCTTAACGAAGAATACCGAATTGTTGAAACGGCAACGTTTGAGCGCTTGCGCGTCGCGTTGGTTGGCCAAGTGGCTGCCGGTGGCAAGGGTGTTGTTAAGGGTAGTTTGGTTACTAATGAGCAGCTTAATGAATTGCCGCAAAAAGAATGGTTCAAAATCCGTATGGATGAGGACGTTCTGAGTGAGCAAATCGACCGCGCTGAAGAAAGCTTAGCAGAGCGTCGTAAAGAGCTTGATGATCGCTTTGAAGATAAAAAAGGCAAGCTGGAAACAGGTGATGACTTAGCACCGGGTGTTCTGAAAATTGTTAAGGTTTATTTGGCGATTAAACGTCGTATTCAGCCTGGCGATAAAATGGCGGGACGTCACGGTAACAAAGGTGTTATCTCTGTGATTATGCCTGTTGAAGATATGCCATACGACGAGCATGGCGTACCTGTTGATATCGTTTTGAACCCTCTTGGTGTTCCTTCGCGAATGAACGTTGGGCAGGTGCTAGAAATGCACTTAGGCTTAGCGGCGAAAACCTTGGGCGAGAGAATCGATACCATGATGGCTGAGCAGCGTGCTGTTGCAGAGGTCCGTGGTTTCCTTGAGGAGATCTACAACAAGTCTGGCATTGCGAAAGATAAAGAAGATCTTAATTCATTCTGTGATAAGCAAATTCTAGACATGGCTCAAAACCTACGTGCTGGTGTGCCAATGGCTACGCCTGCATTTGATGGTGCGAAAGAGAGCGAAATTAAAGAGTTGCTGCGTTTAGCGGGTCTTTCTGATACAGGCCAAATGCAATTGCATGACGGCCGTACAGGCGACGCCTTCTTGCGTCATACCACTGTGGGCTACATGTACATGTTGAAGCTCAACCACTTGGTTGATGACAAGATGCATGCACGTTCTACCGGTTCTTACAGCTTAGTTACTCAGCAGCCACTGGGTGGTAAAGCGCAGTTCGGTGGTCAGCGTTTCGGTGAGATGGAAGTGTGGGCACTTGAAGCATACGGTGCTGCTTATACCTTGCAGGAAATGTTGACGGTTAAGTCGGATGACGTGAATGGTCGAACCAAAATGTATAAAAACATTGTGGACGGCGATCATCGTATGGAGCCTGGCATGCCCGAGTCGTTTAATGTATTGGTCAAAGAGATTCGTTCTTTGGCGATCAATATTGAGCTTGAACACGATAAATAAAGTAGACCCTTAAAACGGTGGCGGGGTGATAATCACCGCCCCGCCGTGCAAGGCTCCCACTGGAGGAAACACCTTGAAAGATTTGCTGAACATTTTGAAAAACCAAGGGCAAGCGGACGAGTTTGATGGCATCCGCATTGGTTTATCGTCCCCCGAAATGATCCGCTCTTGGTCATTTGGTGAGGTTAAAAAACCTGAAACTATTAACTATCGTACTTTTAAGCCTGAGCGTGAAGGTTTATTTTGCGCCAAGATTTTTGGCCCAGTAAAAGATTACGAATGCTTGTGTGGTAAGTACAAGCGTATGAAGCACCGCGGCATCATTTGTGAAAAATGTGGCGTTGAAGTGACTTTGGCAAAAGTGCGTCGCGACCGTATGGCGCACATCGAATTAGCTGCACCGTGCGCGCATATTTGGTTCTTGAAATCATTGCCAAGCCGTATTGGTTTGCTGCTTGATATGACCTTGCGTAGCATTGAGCGCGTGCTGTACTTCGAATCTTATGTGGTTGTTGATCCCGGTATGACGACGCTTGAGCGTGGTCAGTTATTAACGGATGAGCAGTATTTCGAAGCGATGGAAGAGTTCGGTGACGACTTTGATGCCAAAATGGGTGCAGAAGCTATTCAGCGCCTAATGATGGATATCGATTTGGAAGCTGAAGGGCAAATGTTGCGTGAAGAAATTCCCAACACCAACTCTGAAACTAAGATCAAGAAGCTTTCTAAGCGTTTGAAGTTGGTTGAAGCCTTCATTAACTCCGGCAATAAGCCGCAGTGGATGGTGCTTGAAGCCTTGCCGGTTCTTCCGCCTGATCTTCGTCCGTTGGTTCCTCTTGATGGCGGTCGTTTTGCGACTTCGGATCTTAACGATTTGTATCGTCGTGTTATTAACCGTAACAACCGCTTGAAGCGCTTATTAGATCTGAATGCGCCAGACATTATCGTGCGTAACGAAAAGCGTATGCTGCAAGAGTCTGTTGATGCATTGCTGGATAACGGCCGCCGCGGTCGTGCGATTACCGGTTCAAACAAGCGTCCATTGAAGTCGCTTGCTGACATGATTAAAGGTAAGCAAGGTCGTTTCCGTCAAAACCTTCTTGGTAAGCGTGTTGATTACTCGGGTCGATCGGTAATTGTTACTGGTCCTACCTTGCGTTTGCATCAGTGTGGTCTTCCTAAGAAGATGGCATTGGAACTCTTTAAGCCATTCATTTTTAGTAAGCTTGAGTTGCGTGGCCTTGCCACCACAATTAAAGCCGCCAAGAAAATGGTTGAGCGTGAAGAGCCTGTTGTTTGGGATATCCTCGACGAAGTGATTCGTGAGCACCCGGTATTGCTTAACCGTGCGCCAACACTTCACCGTTTGGGGATTCAGGCATTTGAGCCTGTTCTTATTGAAGGCAAGGCGATCCAGCTTCACCCACTCGTTTGTGCGGCTTACAACGCCGACTTCGATGGCGATCAGATGGCTGTTCACGTTCCGTTGACTATCGAAGCGCAGCTTGAAGCGCGCGCCTTAATGATGTCGACCAATAACATTCTTTCGCCAGCATCAGGCGAGCCCATTATCGTGCCGTCTCAGGATGTGGTATTGGGTTTGTATTGGATGACACGTGAGCGTGTAAATGGTTTGGGCGAAGGCATGGCATTCTCTGATGCGCTCGAAGTCTCGCGTGCATTCTATGCCGGTAAAGTTCATCTTCAGTCACGTATTAAATGTCGTATTAACGATATCGTGATGAGTGAAGGTGGTGATACCGAAGAAACAATGAAAATCGTTGATACGACTGTTGGCCGAATTTTGTTGTGGGAGATTGTTCCCGATGGCGTACCTTTCGAGCTGATTAACCGCAATATGGTTAAGAAGGCGATCTCAACGGTTATTAACTTTTGTTATCGTATTGTTGGTCTTAAGGCGACGGTTATCTTTGCTGACCAATTAATGTATATGGGTTATGACTTCTCGACTAAGTCTGGCTCATCGATTGGTGTAAATGACTTCCAAATCCCAGATGCAAAAGCTGAGCTTATTGGTCGCGCTGAAGCCGAAGTTAAAGAAATCGAAACGCAATATGCTTCAGGCCTTGTAACGCAAGGTGAGAAATACAACAAAGTTATCGATATTTGGTCTCGCGCTAACGACTTAGTGGCGAAATCGATGATGGAAGGTATTTCGACTGAGCCTGTTATTAATAAGCAGGGCGAAGAAGAGAAGCAGGCATCATTCAACTCTGTCTATATGTATGCCGACTCAGGTGCTCGTGGTTCACCAGCTCAGATTCGTCAGCTTGCTGGTATGCGTGGCTTGATGGCGCGTCCGGATGGTTCGATTATTGAAACGCCTATTACGGCAAACTTCCGTGAAGGTCTAAACGTACTTCAGTACTTTATTTCTACTCACGGCGCGCGTAAGGGTCTAGCGGATACAGCACTTAAAACCGCAAACTCGGGTTATTTGACTCGTCGTTTGGTGGATGTTGCGCAAGATGTTGTTATCACCGAAGTTGATTGTGGTACTGACCGCGGTTTGATTATGACGCCTGTTATTGAAGGCGGCGACATTATTGAATCGCTGGGCGATCGTATATTGGGTCGTGTTATTGCGCAGGATGTTATTCGTCCCGGTACTGATGAGATATTGGTATCTGCCGGTACTATTATCGACGAGAAATGGGTTGAGCGCGTAGAGCATATGGCGATCGATGAAGTGATCGTACGTTCTGCCATTAACTGTGAAACACGCCATGGCATTTGTGCGCAGTGTTACGGTCGTGACTTGGCTCGCGGTCATCGTGCAAACGTTGGTGAGGCTATTGGTGTTATTGCGGCGCAGTCTATTGGTGAGCCAGGTACACAGCTTACTATGCGTACCTTCCACATTGGTGGTGCGGCTAGCCGGGCTTCTGCTGTAGATAGCGTACAGATCAAGCAAGACGGTACAATTCGTCTACACAACATCAAAACTGTATCGCGTGATGATGGTTCTTTAGTTGCTGTATCGCGCTCTGGTGAGATCGCAGTTGCTGATGTTACTGGTCGTGAGCGTGAGCGTTATAAGGTGCCGTACGGTGCTGTTATTAGCGCGAAAGAAGGTGCTGAAGTTGCTGGTGGTGCCATTGTTGCTAAATGGGATCCACATACTCACCCCATTGTGACTGAAATGACCGGTAAGGTTATTTTGAGTGGAATGGAAGATGGCTTATCTGTGCGTCGTCAGCAAGATTCGATCACAGGTCTTTCATCGATTGAAATTCTTGATCCATCAGAGCGTCCATCGGCGGGTAAAGATTTAAAGCCTGCAGTAACCTTGGTTGACGCTGATGGTAACGAGCTTTACTTACCCAATACCAATCAGCCTGCGCACTACATGTTGCCGCACAAGTCCATTTTGAGCTTGGCTACAGGCGATATGGTTAGCATTGGTGATGTTATTGCGCGTATCCCACAAGAGAGTTCAAAAACTCGAGATATTACGGGTGGTCTACCGCGCGTTGCTGACTTGTTCGAAGCGCGTAAGCCTAAAGAGCCTTCTATCTTGGCTGAAATTTCGGGTACGGTAACCTTCGGTAAAGAAACTAAAGGTAAGCGTCGTCTAGTGATCACTCCGCCAAATGGCGAGGCGATGGAAGATGGCTCTACCCACTATGAAGTGCTTATTCCTAAGCATCGTCAGCTCACCGTGTTTGAGGGTGAGGCGGTAACTAAGGGTGAGGTTGTATCTGACGGCCCGTCTAACCCGCATGACATCTTAAGGCTTAAGGGCGTTGCAGCATTGGCTGATTACATTACCAATGAGATTCAGGATGTTTACCGCTTACAGGGCGTGAAAATTAACGATAAGCACATCGAAGTTATTGTTCGTCAGATGTTGCGCAAAGTTGAGATCACCGAAATGGGTGATTCTGACTTCGTTAAGGGTGAGCAAGCTGAGTTCGTTCGTGTGCTTGAGCAAAACGAAAAGCTGCGCGCTGAAGATAAACAGCCTGCACGCTATGTTCGTGAGCTGCTGGGTATCACTAAGGCATCTTTGGCAACGGAATCGTTCATATCGGCGGCATCGTTCCAGGAGACAACACGCGTACTGACCGAGGCTGCTGTAACTGGCAAGCTGGATACTTTACGCGGCTTGAAAGAAAACGTGGTTGTTGGTCGACTCATTCCTGCGGGAACGGGTTTGTCATATCACAAAGAGCGTAAGCGTAGGCGTGAGCAAGTTGAAGAGGTTGTTACTGAAGGCGTAAGTGCTGCAGAAGTTGAAGCAGCACTCACAGAAGCTTTGCGTTCGAGTAATGATTAATTTTCAGGCAATCACTGCTTGACCTTGCTGGGTGGCGCCTTTATTATGCGCCACCCGCATTTTGCGGGCGGGTTATTTGCACCCGATTTTGTTTAATAGCTGTTTAATTACGGCGTAATTTATTTTGGAGTTTTTTCCATGGCAACGATCAACCAGTTGGTTCGTAAGCCGAGAAAACGTAAAGTACAGAAAAGTGACGTTCCTGCGTTGCAAAACTGTCCTCAGCGTCGCGGTGTTTGCACCCGCGTTTACACCACAACCCCTAAGAAGCCAAACTCTGCCTTGCGTAAAGTTTGTCGTGTTCGCTTAACTAGCGGCTACGAAGTGACTTCCTATATCGGTGGTGAAGGGCACAATTTGCAGGAGCACAGTGTTGTATTGATTCGCGGCGGTCGAGTAAAAGATTTGCCGGGTGTTCGTTATCACACTGTTCGCGGTTCGCTTGACACCTCTGGTGTTGCCGATCGTAAGCAAGCACGTTCTAAGTACGGTACTAAGCGTCCTAAATAAGGTTGCTTAACGTTTTTGAATCTTAAGATCCAGTAAGGCTGAGCTAAATTGTTAATCAATTTGGTCTCAGGCAAGCCTGAATTAAAGTGAGTGTAGTTATATGCCAAGAAGACGCGTCGTCGCAAAACGTGAGATTCTTCCTGATCCAAAGTTTGGAGACCAAACTTTGGCTAAGTTTATGAACCACGTAATGGTTAGCGGTAAAAAATCTGTCGCTGAGCGTATCGTTTATGGTGCTTTGGATGTTGTTGCTGAGAAAACCAGCAAAGATCCGTTAGAAGTGTTTCAAGAAGCTCTTGAAAATGTTGCTCCAATGGTCGAGGTTAAGTCTCGTCGTGTTGGTGGTGCAACTTACCAAGTTCCTGTTGAGGTTCGTCCTTCACGTCGCACAGCTTTGGCTATGCGCTGGTTGGTTGATTACTCGCGTGGGCGTGGTGAAAAGTCTATGGCTTTCCGCTTAGCGGGCGAGCTTATTGACGCGGCCCAGAGTAAGGGTGCTGCTGTTAAGAAGCGTGAAGATGTTCACCGTATGGCTGAAGCGAACAAAGCGTTCTCGCATTTTCGTTTCTAGGTTTTGTGTGGTGTTCGCAGCGAAAAGGCAGCTATATTTGCTGCCTTTTCGTTGTTTATCTGGTTTGTTTTTAGTTTAAAAAGTTTTTCATATTAAGAATTCTGAGGAATGTCATAGTGGCACGTAAGACTCCAATTTCGCGTTACCGCAATATTGGTATTTGTGCGCACGTTGATGCGGGTAAAACCACAACAACGGAGCGAGTGCTTTTTTACACTGGCGTTTCACATAAAATCGGCGAAGTGCATGATGGTGCTGCGACGATGGATTGGATGGCTCAAGAGCAAGAGCGAGGGATTACAATCACCTCGGCCGCGACAACCTGTTTTTGGCAGGGTATGGCGAAGCAGTTCGAAGAGCATCGAATTAATATTATTGATACACCTGGCCACGTAGACTTCACGATTGAAGTAGAGCGTTCGCTCCGTGTGTTGGATGGTGCGGTTGTTGTGTTATGCGGCTCTTCTGGAGTGCAGCCACAAACGGAAACCGTATGGCGTCAAGCGAATAAGTATGAGGTCCCGCGAATAGTTTTCGTGAATAAGATGGATCGTACGGGCGCAGATTTTCGTCGAGTGGTAGAGCAGCTAAAGGTGCGCTTGGGCGCAAAAGCAGTACCTCTTCATATGACGATAGGTTCAGAAGAAGATTTTAAAGGTGTTGTAGATTTAATTAAGAATAAAGCGATCCTCTGGGATGAGGGTGATCAGGGTGTTTCTTTTGAATATGCTGACATTCCTGCAGATTTAGCCGAAGAGTGTGCTGAAATGCGGGAGTTTGTTGTTGAATCGGCTGCCGAGGCAACTGATGAGCTTATGGATAAGTACCTCGAGGGTGGGGAGTTGACGGAGGATGAGATTAAATTCGGTATCCGCAAGTTGACGCTAGAGAATAAGCTTGTGCCTGTTTTGGGCGGCTCAGCTTTTAAGAATAAGGGTGTGCAGGCGGTTTTGGATGCGGTGGTTGAGTTTTTACCTGCACCGGATCAGGTTAAAGCTATTGAAGGTATTCTTGATGATAAGGAGTCTTCTGTAGCTACGCGTGCAGCCGACGATAGCGCCCCTTTTGCGGCGCTGGCGTTTAAAATAGCGACGGACCCTTTTGTGGGGACGTTGACGTTCTTTCGTGTTTATTCTGGCACCTTAAAGCAGGGTGATTCAGTTTTTAATTCGGTGAAGGGCAAAAAAGAGCGTGTTGGGCGGATGGTGCAAATGCACGCCAATCAGCGCGAAGAAATAAAAGAGGTTCTGGCGGGGGATATTGCTGCTGGAATTGGCTTTAAGGATGTAACCACTGGCGATACCTTGTGTGCGCAGAGTGATGTTATTACCTTGGAGCGAATGGAGTTTCCTGAGCCGGTGATCTCGGTGGCTGTTGAGCCCCGTACGCAGGCTGATCAGGATAAAATGGGTGTCGCGCTAGGTAAATTGGCGCAAGAGGATCCTTCGTTTCAGGTAAAAACGGACGAGGAAACTGGGCAGATCATTATTTCGGGTATGGGGGAGCTCCATTTAGATATCCTAGTTGATCGCATGGCGCGTGAATTTGGGGTGCAGGCCAATATTGGTAAGCCTCAGGTCACCTATCGAGAGGCGATACGCATTGCCTGTGAGGTTGAGGGTAAGTTTGTGCGTCAGTCTGGCGGTCGCGGCCAGTACGGGCATGTTTGGATTAGGTTTGAGCCGGGTGAGGATGAAACATCCGAAGGGCTTGAGTTTGTGAATGAGATTGTAGGCGGTGTTGTGCCTAAGGATTTTATTCCAGCTATCCAAAAAGGCATAGAAGAGCAGATGAAAAACGGCGTTGTTGCCGGCTATCCTCTGCTTGGGCTAAAGGCGACAATTTACGATGGTTCGTACCATGATGTTGACTCTTCCGAAATGGCCTTTAAGATTGCTGCCTCGATGGCAACTAAAAAGCTGGTTGAGTTTGGTGGTGCGGTGCTGTTGGAGCCCATGATGAAGGTTGAGGTTGTCACCCCTGAAGAAAATATGGGGGATGTAGTTGGCGATTTGAATCGGCGTCGTGGGATGATCTTAGGTATGGATGATAGTGCTTCCGGTAAGGTCGTCACTGCTGAGGTACCTTTGGCACAAATGTTTGGTTATGCAACGGCTGTCCGTTCTGCCACACAGGGTCGCGCGACCTATGCCATGGAATTCTGTAAATATGCAGAAGTGCCAGGTAATGTTGCGCAGGACATCATCGCTAGAATCTGACTGTAAAAATTTAACTGTAAGATGGTACCGGCGAATAATTGGTTTTTATCTGACTTCACTAAAGTAATTTTTTGAGAGGACTTTAAAAGTGGCAAAAGAAAAATTTGAACGTAATAAACCCCACGTTAACGTCGGTACTATCGGCCACGTGGATCACGGTAAAACAACTTTGACTGCAGCGTTAACACGCGTGTGTGCTGAAGTTTACGGTGGTACTGCCGTTGCTTTTGATGGTATTGATAATGCCCCAGAAGAAAAGGCGCGCGGTATTACCATTGCAACTTCACACGTTGAGTATGACTCACCAACTCGTCACTACGCGCACGTAGATTGTCCTGGTCACGCCGATTATGTGAAAAACATGATTACTGGTGCTGCTCAAATGGATGGCGCTATCTTGGTTTGTGGTACAACTGATGGTCCAATGCCGCAAACGCGTGAGCACATCTTGTTGTCTCGCCAGGTTGGTGTTCCTTATGTTGTTGTATTCTTGAACAAAGCTGATCTTCTTGCTGAAGATTGTGGCGGCGTTGATTCAGAAGAATATGCAGAAATGCTTGAGCTTGTTGAAATGGAAATTCGTGACTTGTTGTCAGCTTACGATTTCCCTGGTGACGACACTCCAATCATTGCAGGTTCTGCATTGATGGCGTTGGAAGGTAAGGATGAGCACGAGCTCGGAACAACCGCTGTTACTAAATTGATCGAAGCTTTGGATTCTTACATTCCTGAGCCTGAGCGTGATATCGACAAGCCATTCTTGATGCCTATTGAGGATGTTTTCTCTATCGCGGGTCGTGGTACTGTTGTAACTGGTCGTGTAGAGCGCGGTGTTGTTAAAGTTGGTGAGGAAATCGAAATTCTCGGTATCCGTGACACCACTAAGACAACATGTACTGGTGTAGAGATGTTCCGCAAGCTTCTTGACGAAGGTCGTGCTGGCGAGAACGTTGGTGTTCTTTTGCGTGGTACTAAGCGTGAAGATGTTGAGCGTGGTCAAGTTTTGGCTAAGCCTGGTTCAATTCAGCCGCACACTAAGTTCGAAGCTGAAGTTTACGTGTTGTCAAAAGATGAGGGTGGTCGTCACACTCCTTTCTTTAAGGGCTACCGTCCGCAGTTCTACTTCCGTACTACTGACATTACTGGTGCTTGTGAGCTTCCAGAGGGTGTTGAGATGGTAATGCCTGGTGATAACATCAAAATGGACGTTACTTTGATCAACCCTGTTGCGATGGATGACGGCTTACGTTTCGCTATTCGCGAAGGTGGTCGTACCGTTGGTGCTGGTGTTGTAGCAAAAATCATAGAGTAATTTCTACGATTTAGCCTTCGGGCATTAAAAAGGGAGCCATTGGCTCCCTTTTTTGTGGTTGTTCGCAAAAATGCACTACTGTCCAAAAAGTATGCAGTTATTTCCCCGCTACTGTTGACATGGTGTGGCTCCGCACATAGAATGCCGCCTCCATTTTGACTGAGTCCAATAAGGCGCTCGTTCAAAAGTTCTTTAAAAATTACTGGAGTTTTGGTTCAAATGCAGAATCAACGCATACGAATTCGCTTAAAAGCATTCGATCACAAGCTGATTGATGCTTCGACGCAAGAAATTGTTGAAACAGCAAAGCGTACTGGTGCTCAGGTTCGCGGTCCTATTCCGCTGCCTACGCGCAAAGAACGCTTTACAATTTTGGTATCACCGCACGTTAACAAAGATGCGCGTGACCAATACGAGATTCGCACTCATAAGCGTTTACTCGACATAGTAGAACCAACCGAGAAGACCGTAGACGCCCTAATGAAGTTAGATTTGGCGGCTGGTGTTGAAGTACAGATTAGTCTCGGTTAATAAAGCTCCACAGCCAGCCCCTTCCGGCAAGTCCATTCGGGGTGTGTAACGCTCTGAGATGGGCGGCCATAGCGGGTAAGAGCCCCGTACACTTGAGGTTAAAACAATGACAATTGGTATTGTCGGCCGCAAAAGCGGTATGACGCGTATATTTACAGAAGATGGTTCTTCCATTCCTGTCACTGTGATTGAGGTAGATCCCAATCGCATCACCCAGGTTAAGAGCGTAGAAACCGACGGCTACAATGCAGTGCAGGTAGCGGTAGGGTCTCGTCGTGCCTCCCGTGTAACTAAGCCACAAAAAGGCCATTACGAAAAAGCGCAATCAGAAGCAGGTTCTATATTGATAGAGCTTCGCAATGACGCGCAAGAATCTTTCGAAGTGGGCGGCAAAATTACAGTAGAAGCTTTCGAAGCTGGTCAAGTTGTTGACGTAACAGGTCAATCTAAAGGTAAAGGTTTTGCCGGTGGTGTTAAGCGTTGGAATTTTGCAATGCAAGACGCGACTCACGGTAACTCTTTGTCTCACCGTGCGCCAGGTTCTATTGGTCAGTGTCAAACTCCAGGTCGTGTTTTCAAAGGCAAGAAAATGGCCGGTCACATGGGTGCTGCTCAGGTGACTACACAAAATCTGGAAGTTGTTAGGGTCGATGTTGAGCGCAACTTGCTTCTTATCAAGGGTGCAGTTCCTGGTGCTCCAGGTGGCAGCGTGATTGTTCGTCCTGCCGTTAAATTGCGTAATAACGGTTAATTTCCTAGGGGGTCGACCATGGAATTAAATATAGCTACACCAACCGGAACCAATGGAACTGTTTCAGTTTCAGAAGTTGCTTTTGGTAAAGAGTTTAACCAAGACCTTGTACACCAAGCAGTTGTTGCGTACATGGCTGGTGGCCGTCAAGGCACCAAAGCTCAGAAAACCCGTGCAGAAGTATCTGGCGGTGGCAAAAAGCCATTTCGTCAAAAAGGTACTGGTCGTGCACGTGCTGGTACTATTCGTAGCCCAATTTGGCGTACGGGTGGTGTTAGTTTCGCTGCGAAGCCGCGTAATTTTGAGCAAAAGTTAAATAAGAAAATGTATCGCGCTGCGTTGCGTTGCATTTTGTCAGAGCTTGCACGTCAAGAGCGTTTAATCGTTGTTGAAAGCTTTGATGTTGATGCGCCTAAGACTAAGTCTTTGATTGCTAAGCTGAATGAATTTAGCTTGTCAAACGCGTTGATTGTAAGCCAAGAAATAAGTGAAAACTTATACCTTGCTTCACGTAACTTACACAAAATTGAAGTGTGTGATGCGCAGGCTGTTGATCCTGTTAGCTTAATCCGCGCCGAGAAAGTTGTAGTTACTGTTGCTGCACTTAAACAACTTGAGGAGGCTTTGGCATGAACCAAGAGCGTTTATACAAGGTGCTTTTAGGGCCAGTTGTTTCTGAAAAAGCTGCGATCCTAACTGAAGCGTCAAATCAAGTTGTATTCAAAGTTGCACGCGATGCGGCTAAGCCTGAAATCAAAGCAGCTGTTGAACAGTTGTTTGAAGTTAAGGTTATTGATGTCCGTACTGCGCTTGTTAAAGGTAAGACTAAGCGCACTAAGCACGGTATCGGTAAGCGAAACGATTGGAAGAAAGCTTACGTTCGCTTGGAAGAAGGTCAAGATTTAGATCTTCTTTCTGCAGAAGCAGGAGCATAAGAAATGGCTATCGTAAAACGTAAACCTACGTCACCAGGACGTCGCTTTGTTGTAAGTGTCGTGACTCCTGATTTGCACAAAGGCGCACCACACGCACCTTTGATTGAGAAAAAGTCTAAAAGCGGTGGTCGTAACAACAACGGTCGAATTACTATTCGTCACGTTGGTGGTGGTCACAAGCAGCGTTACCGTCTAATCGACTTTCGTCGTAACAAAGATGGCATTCCGGCAAAAGTAGAGCGTTTGGAATATGATCCAAATCGCACTGCAAACATTGCTTTGGTTTGTTATGCAGACGGTGAGCGTCGCTACATTATTGCTCCTAAAGCGCTTAAAGCTGGTGATGTTATCCAGTCTGGTGATGCGGCGCCTATTAAGATAGGTAACACATTACCTTTGCGTAACGTGCCTTTAGGTAGTGTTGTTCATTGTGTTGAAATGAAGCCTGGTAAGGGTGCTCAAATCGCTCGTTCAGCTGGTACAAGTGTTCAGTTGGTGGCTCGCGAAGGTGCTTACGCAACTCTTCGTTTGCGATCTGGTGAGATGCGTAAAATACCTGCAGATTGTCGTGCGACTCTAGGTGAAGTTTCTAATAGTGAGCATAACCTGCGTTCACTAGGTAAGGCAGGTGCTACGCGCTGGCGTGGTGTTCGTCCTACTGTCCGCGGTGTTGCAATGAACCCAGTTGATCACCCGCATGGTGGTGGTGAAGGTCGTACCTCTGGTGGCCGTCATCCAGTATCGCCTTGGGGTACCCCAACTAAGGGTTATAAAACGCGCAGTAACAAGCGTACCGACAACATGATAGTTCGTCGTCGCAATAAAAAATAACGACGACTGACCGGACATAGAGAGGAACTTGCAGTGCCACGTTCACTAAAGAAAGGCCCGTTCATTGATCACCATCTTTTAAAGAAGGTAGAAGTGGCAGCCGAGAAAAACGATCGTCGTCCTATTAAAACTTGGTCACGACGCTCAATGATTTTGCCTGAAATGGTTGGCTTGACCATCGCAGTACATAATGGTCGTCAGCATGTCCCCGTTTCAATTAATGAAGAAATGGTTGGGCACAAATTGGGTGAGTTTTCTGCAACACGTACCTATCGTGGTCATGTTGCAGACAAGAAAGCTAAGCGCTAATCGCGCGAGAACCTACGAGGTGTTTCACGATGGAAGTAGCAGCAAAACATAAAGGTGCTCGTATCTCTGCGCAGAAAGCGCGATTGGTGGCTGATCAGATTAGAGGTTTAGGTGTTGAAGAAGCACTCGAACTTTTATCGTTCAGCACGAAGAAGGGTGCAGCCTTAATTAAGAAAGTTCTTGAATCCGCAATCGCCAATGCTGAGCATAACGAAGGCGCCGATGTCGATGAGCTTAAAGTATCTACGATCTTTGTAGATGAAGGTATAACCATGAAGCGGATAATGCCGCGTGCTAAAGGTCGTGCAGATCGCATTCTTAAGCGCAGCTGTCACATTACCGTTAAAGTAGCTGATCAATAAGAGAGCGACGTTATGGGTCAAAAAGTACATCCGACAGGCATTCGTCTCGGAATCGTTAAAAAGCATACGTCGACTTGGTATGCCGGTAAGGATCAATATGCTGAAAAGCTATTTAACGACCTTACTGTGCGTGCATTTATTCAATCGACATTGGCTCACGCATCTGTAAGTCGTGTGGAAATTGAGCGTCCAGCTAACACTGCTCGCATCACTATCCACACTGCTCGCCCCGGTATTGTTATCGGTAAAAAAGGTGAGGATGTGGAGAAGTTACGCGCTGCGATAACTAAGAAAATGGGTGTGCCCGTGCACATCAATATCGAAGAAATTCGCAAGCCTGACTTGGATGCAACTTTGGCTGCGCAGAGTGTTGCGCAACAACTTGAGCGTCGTGTTATGTTTCGTCGTGCTATGAAGCGCGCGGTACAAAATGCAATGCGTCAAGGAGCCGAGGGTGTAAAAATTCAAGTTGGCGGTCGCTTAGGCGGCGCAGAGATCGCACGTACCGAATGGTATCGTGAAGGTCGCGTACCTCTTCATACTTTTCGCGCAGATATTGACTACGCACACGCAGAAGCAGCTACTACTTACGGCATCATTGGTGTCAAGGTGTGGATCTTCAAAGGCGAAGTTATTGGTGGTGTCGAGAATGTCGAGACCAATCAAAAGAAAAAGAGCTCAAAATAAGGGGTACGCAAAATGTTACAACCTAAGCGTACGAAATTTCGTAAGCAGCAAAAAGGCCGTAATCGCGGCTTAGCCCATCGCGGCTCTAAAGTAAGTTTCGGTGAGTACGGTTTAAAAGCAACCGGACGTGGACGCATTACTGCGCGCCAAATCGAAGCTGCTCGTCGCGCTATGACTCGTCACATTAAGCGTGGCGGTAAAATTTGGATACGAGTGTTTCCTGATAAGCCGATTACTCAAAAGCCTTTAGAAGTTCGTCAAGGTAAAGGTAAGGGTAATGTTGAATACTGGGTTTGCCAGATTCAGCCAGGTAAAGTTCTTTATGAAATGGAAGGTGTTTCTGAAGAATTGGCGCGAGAAGCTTTTGCCTTAGCGGCAGCCAAGCTTCCTGTGGAAACAACGTTTGTTAAGCGATCGGTGATGTAATGAAAGCGCAAGAACTCCGCGAAAAAACAGTCGAAGAGTTGAACAGCGAATTGCTCGCTCAATTGCAAGAACAGTTCAAGCTTCGCATGCAAGCGTCTACGGGTCAGTTGACGCAAACTCACTTGGTTAAGCAAGTGCGTCATAATATTGCCCGTATTAAAACTTTGCTCGCAGAAAAGGCAGGTAAATAAGATGTCTGAGACAAAACTTGTTCGTACTTTAACCGGAAAAGTTGTTAGCGACAAAATGGATAAGTCTATTACTGTACTTATCGAGCGTCGTGTTAAGCATCCTATTTACGGCAAATACGTCAGTAAATCATCAAAAGTCAAAGCTCATGACGAAAACAATGAGTGTAACACTGGTGATTTGGTAACGATTGCAGAATCGCGTCCTCTTTCTAAGACCAAAAACTGGTCTTTAGTGAAAGTGGAAGAGCGTACTGCGGCGATATAACCGCCATTGGAGCTTTGGAGATAAAAAATGATTCAAACGCAAACATATCTTGATGTGGCGGATAACAGTGGTGCACGTCGAGTGATGTGTATCAAGGTTTTAGGCGGTTCGCACCGTCGTTACGCTGCAGTAGGTGACATTATTAAAGTGACCGTTAAGGAAGCAATTCCCCGCGGTAAAGTTAAAAAAGGCCAAGTAATGACAGCCGTAGTCGTGCGCACCAAAAAAGGTGTTCGTCGCAACGATGGTTCTATTATTCGCTTCGATGACAATGCAGCAGTTTTACTGAATGCTCAAAATGCGCCGATTGGTACGCGTATTTTTGGACCAGTAACCCGCGAGTTGCGCAGCGAAAAATTCATGAAGATTATTTCTTTGGCGCCCGAAGTGCTTTAAGCACGCCGGTATTTAGAGGACGGGTTAATGCGTAAAATTAAACGTGATGACGAAGTGATTGTAATCACTGGTCGCGACAAAGGAAAAAGAGGCAAAGTGTCTCGTGTATTTTCTGATGGTCGCTTGTTAGTTGCCGGTGTACAAATGATTAAGAAGCACCAAAAGCCAAACCCTCAAGCAGGTATTGCCGGTGGCATTATCGAAAAAGAGGCGCCAATTCAGGAATCTAATGTAGCGATTTTTAATGCTGCAACAGGTAAGGCTGACCGTGTTGGTTTTAAAGTTTTGGACGATAAGCGCAAGATTCGTGTGTTCAAGTCCAATGGCGAGGCGGTAGACGCGTAAGCGCACTGAGAGAATGATGGCCAGGCTACAAGAACGTTTTAAAAACGAAATTGCACCCCAGCTCTTTAAAGATCTGGGTTTGAAAAATGTAATGGAAACACCAAAGATTACCAAAATCACCATTAACATGGGTGTTGGTGAAGCTGTTGGTGATAAAAAAGTTTTAGATCACGCAGTAAGCGATATGCAAAAAATTGCTGGTCAAAAACCTGTTATTACTTTGGCGCGTAGATCAATCGCTGGTTTTAAGGTTCGCGAAGGCTGGCCAGTCGGTTGTAAAGTAACTCTACGTGCAGAAAAAATGTACGAATTTTTGGATCGTTTAGTTTCAATTGCGATTCCACGTATTCGTGACTTCCGTGGTATTAGTCCTAAGCAATTTGATGGGCGTGGAAACTTCTCTATGGGTGTTTCTGAGCAAATCATTTTTCCTGAGATTGACTACGACAAGATCGACAAAATGCGCGGTTTGGATATTTGTATTTCCACCACAGCCCGCACTGATGACGAAGGTCGCGCGCTGTTAAAAGCGTTCAACTTCCCGTTCAAAGGTTAATAGGAATTGGTGTAGGAAATGGCAAAGAAATCTATGATCGCGCGCGAAGCAAAACGCGCCAACCTTGTTAAAAAAGATTCTTCAAAGCGTGATGCGTTGAAGGCAATCATTTCTAGCGTAGACTCTTCTGAAGAAGAAGTGTGGGACGCGATGATTAAGCTGCAGAAATTACCACGTGATGGTAGTGCTGCACGTATTCAGCGTCGTTGTCGTATTACAGGTCGTCCACATGCGGTATACCGCAAGTTTGGCTTGTGTCGAAATAAGCTCCGCGAAGCAGCAATGCGCGGTGATGTCCCTGGCTTAGTTAAAGCTAGTTGGTAAGGTTGGTTCTGAGGAGCAATTAACAATGAGCATGCAAGATCCATTAGCTGATATGCTGACTCGCATCCGAAACGCACAAATGGTTGGTAAAACCAGCGTTTCTATGCCTTCATCTAAGCTGAAAAAAAACGTAGCACAAGTTCTTAAGAGCGAAGGCTACATTACAGATTTTGGTGTAAACGACGCAGTGAAAGCTGAGCTGTCTATCGAACTTAAGTACTTCGAAGGCAAGCCTGTTATCGCCGAAATCGACCGCGTGAGCCGTCCAGGTTTACGTTCTTATGCCGGTAAAGGTGCATTACCTTCGGTTCGGGGCGGCTTAGGCGTAGCGATCGTTACTACCAGTAAAGGTGTAATGACAGATCGCGCGGCTCGTGCTGCAGGTATCGGCGGTGAAGTTCTCTGCACCGTTTTCTAAAGGCCGAGATTTAACGGGAATACAGTTATGTCACGTGTTGCAAAAAGCCCAGTGAGCTTGCCTAGCGGTGTTAGTGTGACCCTAAACGGTCAAAGCATTAGCATTAAAGGAAGTCAGGGCACGCTTGATTTTGAAGTTCACAATAGCGTTGAAGTAAAGCAGGAAGATAACGTTTTAAGTTTTGCCGCCCGTGATGGTGGTAAATCGTCTGACGCATTAGCCGGTACTACTCGCGCTTTAGTAAATAATATGGTGACTGGCGTTAGCGCTGGTTTCGAGAGAAAATTACAGTTAGTTGGTGTTGGTTATCGAGCGAAAGCAACGGGCAACACAATTAACTTAACTTTAGGTTTTTCTCACCCTGTTGATTATGAATTGCCAGAAGGTGTTAAAGCCGAAACTCCAACGCAAACTGATATCGTACTGAAAGGTATGGACAAGCAATTGTTAGGTCAGGTCGCTGCTGAGATCCGTGCTTTCCGTCCACCTGAGCCTTATAAAGGTAAGGGTGTTCGCTACGCCGACGAGCATATTCGTCGTAAAGAAGCTAAGAAGAAGTAGGCATAGGTTATGAGCGATAAAAAAGAAGCACGTCTACGTCGCGCTCGCCGTGCTCGTAGCAAAATCAGTCAGCTAGGTGTTACGCGCTTGAGTATTCATCGTACTCCGCGTCACATTTATGCCCAAATCATTGCCCCTGAAGGCAATCGTGTTTTGGCAAGCGCATCGACTGTAGAGAAAGATTTTTCTCTTGATAAAACCGGTAACGCAGATGCTGCAAAAGTTGTTGGTCAACTTGTTGCAGAGCGAGCAAAAGCAGCTGGTGTTTCCAGCGTCGCTTTTGATCGTAGCGGTTTCCGTTACCATGGTCGTGTTAAGGCGTTAGCCGATGCTGCACGCGAAGCCGGATTGGAGTTCTAAGACTATGTCGACTAACGATAAGAAAGATAGCAGCGCCGAAGGCATGCAAGAAAAATTGGTTCAAGTGAACCGCGTTTCTAAAACTGTTAAAGGTGGACGTATCTTCCAGTTTACCGCTCTAACAGTTGTTGGGGACGGAAATGGTCGCGTAGGTTATGGCCGCGGTAAAGCACGTGAAGTGCCTATCGCAATTCAAAAAGCGATGGAAGCTGCTCGTCGTAATATGATTAGTGTTGAGCTTAATGGCGACACCATTCAATATCCTACGAAAGGTGTTCACAGCTCTTCAAACGTTTATATGCAGCCTGCTTCTGCTGGTACCGGTGTTATTGCTGGTGGCGCTATGCGTGCTGTATTAGAGATTGCTGGTGTGCAGAACGTTCTTGCTAAGTGCTACGGTTCTACTAACCCAGTAAACGTTGTTCGCGCTACTTTTGAAGCGTTAGGGGCAATGTCTTCTCCTGAGTCTGTTGCTGCGAAACGCGGCAAGACTGTAGAAGAGATTTTGAATTAATAGGGCGCCTTCGGGCGCTCTAGTACTAATTACGAGTATCTAGCCATGTCTAAGAATACGATCACGGTTACTCAGGTTAAGAGTATTGCCGGCCGACTAAAAGCTCACCGAGCCTGTGTTGCAGGTTTAGGGCTTCGTCGTATAGGTCACACTGTTCAAGTAGAAGACACACCTTCTGTGCGCGGTATGATCAACAAAGTTAACTACCTACTTAAGGTTGAGGGTTAATCCGATGCGTTTGAATGAATTATCGCCAGGCCCAGGCCGCTCTCAGAGCACTAAGCGTGTAGGTCGTGGTATTGGTTCTGGCCTGGGTAAAACCTGTGGCCGTGGCCACAAAGGTCAAAAGTCTCGTTCTGGCGGTAGTGTTCGTCCAGGTTTCGAGGGTGGCCAGATGCCTTTGCAGAAGCGTTTACCCAAGTTCGGTTTCACAAGTCGCGTTAGTTTAATTTCTGCTGAGATTCGTCTCGGTGAATTAAACAAAGTTGATGGCGATGTGATCGATCTGGATGCGTTGAAGCGTGCCGATCTTGTTAAGCTTAGTGCCAAGCGTGCGAAAGTATTCTTGTCTGGTGAGCTAACGAAAGCTGTAACCTTGAAAGGTTTGGCTGTTACTAAGGGTGCCAAAGCTGCAATTGAAGCTGCTGGTGGCAAAGTAGAAGACTAAGCGAGGTTCCTATGGCAACGCCGGGAAATATAGCGCTAGGTGGTTCTAAAGGCACAGGTGAGCTTAAGGCTCGTCTGTGGTTTTTGTTTTTGGCCATTGTGGTATACCGTATAGGTACTCATATTCCCGTTCCGGGAATTGATCCACAGCGTGTAGCTGATCTATTTAATCAAAATCAAGGCACTATCTTGGGAATGTTCAATATGTTCTCTGGCGGTGCTTTAGAGCGTATGAGTATCCTAGCTTTGGGTATCATGCCTTATATCTCTGCCTCTATTATTATGCAGATGATGACGGCTGTGACTCCTTCGTTAGAGGCGCTAAAGAAAGAGGGTGATGCGGGGCGTCGAAAGATTAGCCAATATACGCGTTATCTTGCTTTATGTTTGGCGTTAGTGCAGGGCTTTATCATGGTTGCCGGTATGGCTGGCCAGGGTATGGCTTATGTAGGATTAAATAGCCTTAGCTTTTATCTAGTGGCTGTGAGCTCTTTGGTGACTGGTGCCATGTTTATGATGTGGTTAGGTGAGCAGGTTACTGAGCGAGGTATCGGTAACGGTATTTCAATGCTTATCTTTGCAGGTATTGTTGCTGGATTGCCGAGTGCAATTGGACAGGCAATTGAAAGTGCGCGCCAAGGCGATTTGCACTTCCTCTTGTTACTGTTGATTGGTTGTTTTGCCATCGCTATTGTTTGGTTTGTCGTATTTATGGAGCGTGCGCAGCGTCGTATCACCATCAATTACGCCAAGCGTCAAACGGGTCGTCATGGTGGGTATAATCAGCAGACAAGTCATTTGCCATTAAAAATTAACATGGCCGGTGTTATTCCTGTGATTTTTGCCAGTAGCTTGCTTCTATTTCCTGCGTCTATTGCTCAGTGGTTCGGCCAGTCGCAAGAAGGTCGTGCAGGAGAAATATTGCAAGAAGTTGCTTTAGCTATTGGGCCGGGTCAACCGCTGAATTTTGTTATATTTGGTGCTTTGATCATTCTCTTCTGTTTTGTTTATACAGCTATGATGTATAATCCGAAAGAAGTCGCTGATAACCTTAAGAAGGGTGGGGCTTATATTCCTGGGATTCGTCCTGGAGAGCAATCAGCAAAGTATATTGATTCAGTATTAACTCGCTTGACCATGGTTGGAGCTGTCTACATCGCTGGTGTGGCTCTTCTTCCACAGTTCTTAGTCGTTTCTGCAGATATTCCATTCTATCTTGGTGGTACATCGCTGTTGATTGTTGTGGTGGTTGTCATGGACTTTATGTCTCAAGTTCAATCTCACCTCATGAGTCACCAGTATGAATCTGTGCTGAAAAAAGCAAATTTGAAAAACTACGGTCGCTAAGTAAGCGGCCACTTTCGGTGAGGTTAAATCGATGAAAGTTCGTGCATCTGTTAAAAAAATCTGCCGTAACTGTAAGATTGTTCGTCGTAGTGGTGTTGTACGCGTAATCTGTAGTGCGGAACCCCGTCATAAGCAACGTCAGGGTTAAGTATTAAGCGGTTCGCCGCTTAGCTGGTCAGTAATGACTGGCAAAACTGGGGGCACTAACTGTCGTTAATCATACGGTTAGCTATTGAAATCCAGCAACAATGCCGTTATTCTTCCGCGCCTTTGGCCCCAGGGTAATACCTGGGGTCTTGCGTTTGTAATGTGTAAGGGTTGCTGTTAGTGCCGCAACATAATGAAATATTGGAGTAACTAGATGGCTCGTATTGCTGGTGTCAACATACCAGATCACAAACATGCCGTAATCTCTTTGACTTACGTCTATGGCGTAGGTGCTACATCAGCTAAGAAGGTTTGTGCTGATGCTGGTGTTGAAGAGAGTGCAAAAATTGGCGACTTAACTGAAGAGCAGCTTGAATTGTTGCGTGCTGAAGTGGCTAAATTAACGGTTGAAGGTGACCTTCGTCGCGAAGTGTCAATGAACATCAAACGTTTAATGGATTTAGGTTGTTACCGTGGCTTACGCCACCGTCGTAATCTGCCATTACGTGGTCAGCGCACTAAAACAAATGCGCGTACCCGTAAAGGTCCACGTAAGCCCATTAAGAAGTAATAGCCCGTTAAGTTGAGGATCCATTGCTATGGCCAAGCCAGGTAATAAAAGCACTCAGCGCAAAAAGGTCAAAAAGACAGTTGTCGATGGCATTGCGCATATTCACGCATCGTTTAATAACACGATCGTAACAATTACAGACCGTCAAGGTAATGCTCTTTCTTGGGCTACATCTGGTGGTTCTGGTTTCCGTGGTTCACGTAAGAGTACTCCATTCGCTGCGCAGGTTGCTGCAGAGCGTGCGGGTCAAGCTGCGTTGGATTATGGTTTGAAGAACTTAGACGTTGAAGTTAAGGGCCCCGGTCCTGGCCGAGAGTCAGCCGTTCGTGCACTTAACAATGTTGGTTACAAAATAACTAACATTACCGATGTGACACCCATTCCACACAATGGTTGTCGCCCTCCCAAGAAACGTCGCGTTTAGGAGTTTAATCAGATATGGCTCGTTATGTAGGACCTACCTGTAAACTGGCGCGTCGCGAAGGAACTGATTTGTTCCTGAAAAGCGGAGCGCGCCCATTAGAATCAAAATGTAAGCATGAAACTGCACCTGGCCAGCATGGTCAGCGTCGTGGTCGTTTATCCGACTATGGTGTTCAGTTACGTGAAAAACAAAAAGTTCGTCGTACTTATGGCGTTCTTGAGAAACAATTCCGAGGCTACTATAAAGAAGCAGCTCGCCGTAAAGGCGCTACTGGTGAAAACCTACTGCAAATTCTTGAGTGTCGCTTAGATAACGTTGTGTACCGTATGGGCTTTGGCTCTACACGTGCAGAATCGCGTCAGTTGGTTTCTCACAAAGCTATTGTTGTTAATGGCATTGTTGTCAATATTGCTTCATTCCAAGTGAGTGTTGGTGATGTTGTTGCAATTCGTGAAAAGTCTAAAACCCAATTGCGAATTCAAAACTCAATGGGCATTGCCGCACAGCGTGCTGATGTTGAGTGGGTTGATGTAAACACTGATAAGAAAGAAGGTGTTTTTAAGCGTGTTCCTGATCGTGCTGATCTACCCGCTGATATCAACGAGAACCTCATTGTAGAGCTTTACTCTAAGTAAGGTCTCCAACTAACCGCTAACAGGTGAAACTATGCAGACAGCTGTGAATGAATTTTTGACCCCGCGTCACATTGACGTCACCGAAGTATCTCCTAATCGAGCTAAGGTTGTTTTGGAGCCGCTTGAGCGAGGTTTTGGTCATACTTTAGGTAACGCTTTGCGTCGTATCTTGCTGTCTTCAATGCCGGGTTGCGCAATTACTGAAGTTGAAATCGAAGGCGTTCAGCACGAGTACAGTGCAGTTGAGGGTGTGCAGGAAGATGTTATTGAAATCTTGCTTAACCTCAAGAACGTTGCTTTGACTCTAGAAGGTAAAGATAGCGTTACTCTAAGCTTATCAAAGCAAGGTCCCGGTGTTGTAACTGCTGGCGATATTCAAGTTGATCAGAGTGTTGAAATTAAAAACCCTGATTTAGTTATTGCCAACATTACTGGTGATGCTAGTTTGAATATGCAGTTGATTATTGCTCGTGGTCGGGGTTATCAGCCAGCCGATGCCCGCGTTGTTGACGAAGAAGAAAACCGAACTATCGGCCGCCTTCAGTTAGATGCCTCTTTCAGCCCTGTTCGTCGTTTGGCGTACTCAGTTGAAAGTGCTCGTGTTGAGCAGCGTACGGATCTTGATAAGTTGGTATTGGATCTAGAGACCAATGGGACCTTAGATCCAGAAGAAGCTATTCGTCGTGCTGCCACTATCCTTCAGCAACAGTTAGCGGTATTCGTTGACCTTGAAGGTGAAAAAGAAGCAGAGCCAGAGAAGAAAGAAGATCAAATTGATCCTGTTCTTCTTCGCCCAGTAGATGATCTTGAGTTAACAGTTCGCTCTGCAAACTGTTTGAAAGCCGAGAATATTTACTATATTGGTGACCTTATTCAGCGTACAGAAGTTGAGTTGTTGAAGACACCAAACTTGGGTAAAAAATCTCTTACTGAGATTAAAGATGTGCTCGCATCTCGTGGCTTGTCATTAGGTATGCGTTTAGAAAACTGGCCACCAGCCAGCTTGCGTACCGGCGACTAATTAATTGAGCGGGCTCTTAGTGGGCCCCAGTAACGTTTGCTGAGAAGCAAAAAGAAGGGTTTAAGTTATGCGTCATCGTTTAAGTGGCCGAAAATTAAATCGGAACAGCTCGCATCGTAAAGCGATGTTCAAAAACATGATAGCTTCTCTTGTAGAGCATGAAGCTATCAAGACTACTTTACCTAAAGCTAAAGAGCTTCGTCGTTTTGCCGAGCCTCTAATTACTTTAAGTAAAGTAGACTCTGTTGCTAACCGTCGTTTGGCGTTTGATCGCCTTCGTTGTAAGGCTGCAGTAGGTAAATTGTTTAATGAGCTAGGTCCTCGCTACGAGGCTCGTCCTGGTGGGTATGTCCGCATTTTAAAATGTGGATTCCGTACTGGTGATAAAGCGCCAATGGCGTTTGTAGAGTTAGTAGATCGTCCAGTAACGGGCGAAGTGGTTGAAAGCGCTGAAGCTGAGTAAGCTTAAGTGTCGTAAAAACCGGGCATTGCCCGGTTTTTTTTCGCCTGAAGAATACGTAGATGCCACTATTTAGGTTGTTTCTGGTGCGGTTTGTGTGATATCTGATCGCTTGTTGCCGTAACGCAAATTTATCTGCCATTGTTTTGTTTGTGAGTGGCATATAGAGTGCAAACAACTTAACATTCACGAACCTCTTTCCTTTTAAACGGGCTGATAATACGCTATGGAAACCCTCGATCAGTTATTGTATTGGCGCGGTATTGCTTCGGATTACTTTAACTACAAGGGGGAGAAAGTTCAGGTCTCGCTTGAGAATCGTAAAGCCTTATTAAGAGCAATGTCGATTGACCCTGATGACGCTAAAAAAGTCGCTGAAGCAGCTTATAAGCTGGATGTTGCGCCTTGGAAAGAGTGGGTTCAGGCTTTTCAAATTGTTGAAAAGCATAAAGAGTGTTGTTTTTTCATCAATGCCGCGCCACAAGATCTGAATCAGCCCCTGTCCTATTCAATCACACTGGAAGATGGCTCTATTCAAGAAGGTGTTTTCACGCCGAGCACCCAGCCTGAAGTGGGCGATTATATCTATGACGGAGTCCGTTTTTCACGTCGAGTGATCATGTGTGGTGCACTTCCTTTAGGCTATCATGCACTCGAAGTTTCTAGTCCTAAGCGTACGAGTTCTGGTCAGATTGCAGTGGTGCCTGAAAAAGCCTACGTTTCTGAGGAGCTTGATAGCGGTAAAAAAATATGGGGCGTTATTGTTCAGCTTTATACTTTAAGGTCTTCTCGTAACTGGGGAGTTGGAGATCTTTCTGATTTAAAAGCTTTGGTTGTTAATACGGCTAAGGCGGGGGCAAGTATTGTTGGCCTTAACCCCTTACATGCTTTGTGCACGCCAAATGAATATCATTGCAGCCCCTATAGCCCATCAGACCGGCGCTTTATTGAGCCCTTATATATTGACCCCGAGCAGCTAGAAGAATTTTCACCCGAGCTATTCCCTTCGCAGGAATCTTTTGACGAGCTGCGGGGCGGTACTCAGGTTGATTACAAGCGTGTTTATGGCACTAAGTTTAGTGTCTTTACCGAATTGTTCCTGCGTTTTCAGCAGCAACACTTAGCGTTAGACTCACCTAGGGCGAAGGCTTTTTCACGATATGTCGTCAAAGGCGGTGAAGCGTTACATAGCTATTGTGTTTACCAGGTTATGCGTGATGCTGGGGTGCATGAATACGATATTGGTGCGGTTGAATTAACACCTGAGCAGCAAGAAAAAATAGATTTTTATGCGTACTTACAGTGGGCTGCGCAGCTGCAAATGGCTGAGTGCCAAGATGCTGCTGAAGAATTAGGTATGGCTGTTGGGCTTATGCGTGATTTAGCCGTTGGTGCTGACGGTGGTGGTGCTGAAGTGAGTTCGACGGGACGTCTTTTTTGTAAGCAAGCATCCGTTGGCGCGCCGCCAGATCCTTTGGCTGAAAAAGGCCAAAATTGGGGTTTACCCCCCATGGACCCAGCATTGATGCGTGCAACAAAATTCGAGCACTTTATAACGCTACTTCGAACCAATATGGCAAATTGTGGTGCTTTGCGTATTGATCATGCTATGGCGCTAATGCGTTTGTGGTGGTGCCCTCCAGGGCATACCGCCGATTATGGTGCTTACATTTACTATCCCTTCCCTGAAATGTTAGGTTTGTTAAAGCTTGAAAGCGTGAGAAACCGTTGCATGGTTATTGGTGAAGATATGGGTGTTGTTCCCAATGAATTCCGTGAAGCGATTATTGACGGCGCTGTCTTCACCAATAAATTGTTCTATTTTGAGCGTGAGCATGATGGGCAGTTTAAAGCGCCGGAAAATTACATGCCGCGTGCGTTAGCGATGTTAACCAATCACGATGTCCCCACTTTAACGAGCTGGTGGTCAAGTACTGATATTGCATTGAGGGGTGAACTCGACCTATTGGACGACACTGTACCCATAGCCGATGTTTATGCTGAGCGCGTTAAAGATAAGCACCGATTACTCGATTGGTTGGAGCGAGGAGGACTGACATTGTTGGCTCCTAGACACGAGCTTATTGATCTACCGCTCACAAAGTCACTGGCGGCTCAAATTTTCACATGCGGGGCCAGGGTGGCCTCTCAAATATTTGTCATTCAGCTCGAAGACTTAGAATTAATGGATGCTCCGGTTAACGTACCGGGTACCAGTACACAATATGCCAACTGGCAGCGCAAGCTTGCGGATAATCTCGACGATGTCTTTGCTGACTCTGATATTCAGGCAGTAATGGCGAGTATTACCAAAGAGCGTAATCAATAATTAAAAGCCTGCTAGGCACATGATAATAACTTGGGGGAAACGTGGAAGTAACAACAGCGATGATATCGGCGGCTGAACTGGATTCGATTGTTCACGCCTATCACGGCAATATTTTTGCGGCGCTTGGACCGCACCAAATGCACAGCGGCAACTATGTTGTTCGTACTTTTTTGCCCGAAGCTAGTCAAGTCATCGTTGTGGATCGCGACACGCATAGCCACGTTCAGGTGTTAAATAGAATTCATCCGGCTGGTGTTTTTGAGGGCGAAGTTGCCCTTCGTACGCGTAGCGATTACAAGCTTGAAGTTCACTATGGTGAAAGCAAGGTTGTCGTAGAGGACACCTATCGTTTTCCGAGTGCTTTGAGTCCTACCGATGTTTATCTGTTTGGTGAAGGCACACACGAAAAACTGTACCACTGGCTGGGGGCGCATTTACGTGAAATTGACAACGTAAAAGGTACGCTCTTCACCGTGTGGGCGCCTAACGCTAAGCGTGTTTCAGTGGTCGGTGAGTTTAATTACTGGGATGGCCGTCATCATGTAATGCGACAGCATGCCGCAAGTGGACTGTGGGAATTATTTATTCCAGGTGTTGCGGCAGAGACACTCTACAAATATGAAATATTAAGTCAAAGTCATGGCATTTTGCCGTTAAAAGCTGACCCTATGGGGGTTGCTGCACAGCACCCACCTGAAACCGCGTCAAAAGTTATGGCTCCGAGTGAGTACACTTGGTCTGATCAGGAATGGTTGGGTCGAAAAGTCGAGCAGGGCTATCGGGATCAACCCGTATCCATTTACGAAGTTCATTTGGGCTCTTGGAAAAGACGGGGTGATAACGGCGAAACCTATTTAACATATCTAGAATTGGCCGATGAGCTAATTCCCTATGTTCAGTCATTAGGTTTTACTCACATTCAGCTTATGCCTATTAGTGAATTCCCTTTTGATGGCTCATGGGGTTACCAACCGGTAGGTTTGTATGCACCAACAAGTCGTTTTGGTTCTCCAGACCAGTTTCGGGAATTTATTAACCGCTGCCACTTAGCAGGCGTGGGTGTCTTAATTGACTGGGTACCGGGCCACTTTCCATCCGACGGACACGGCTTAGCCTTTTTTGATGGCTCGCCTTTATATGAACATGCTGATCCGCGGCAGGGTTTCCATCCTGATTGGAATACTTATATTTACAACTATGGTCGCTGTGAAGTTGCCAACTTTTTATTCAGTAATGCCTTGTATTGGTTTGATGAGTTTCACATTGACGGTCTTCGAGTTGATGCCGTGGCTTCAATGTTGTACCTCGATTACAGTCGTGAAGCGGATGAATGGGTGCCGAATACTCACGGTGGCCGAGAAAACCTTGAAGCAATTGCCTTGTTAAAGCGAGTAAACCAAAAAGTTTATGAGCATTACCCAAATGCAATGATGGTGGCTGAGGAATCGACGGCATGGCCGGGCGTATCGCACCCTGTTTATGCCGGCGGTTTGGGCTTTGGTTACAAGTGGAATATGGGCTGGATGAATGACAGCTTACGCTATATGAGTAACGACCCAATCCATCGTCGTTACCACCACCATGACATGACTTTCAGTTTGCTCTACGCGTTTAATGAAAATTTCATGCTACCGTTGAGCCATGATGAAGTGGTTCATGGCAAGGGTTCGCTGCTGGATAAAATGCCTGGGGACACTTGGCAGAAGTTTGCTAATTTACGTGCTTACTACGGTTTTATGTGGGCTCATCCCGGTAAAAAATTGTTGTTCATGGGGTGTGAATTTGCTCAAGGGCGAGAGTGGGATCATGACAACTCACTAGATTGGCACTTGATGGACGAGACCCACTGGCATGGCGGTGTACAAAAGCTGGTTGAAGATTTAAATAATTTATACAGCAGTACGCCAGCACTTTACTATGATGATTGCGAGGCGCGTGGCTTTGAGTGGTTAGATGCCGATGATAACGGAGCTTCGGTTTTTGCTTTGGCTCGTAAAGCCCATAATGATGTTGTTATTGTTGTGAGTAACATGACCCCCGTGCTACGAGAAGGGTATCGCTTAGGTGTACCAAAGCTGGGTTTTTATAAAGAACGGTTGAATACGGATGCGGGTATTTATGGCGGTGGGGAGAAAGGTAATGCAGGCGGTGTTAATGCCGAAGTTATACCGTCTCACGGTCGAGATAATTCAATCACAATTACTTTGCCGCCACTGTCGACGGTATTTTTTGAGTGGAAGCCTGAGTAGGGGATTGCAATAGAATGGTTCAAACTGCTGATCGTTACGAGCTTGAGTTAGGTAAGCCTTATCCGTTAGGTGCAACGGTTGTAAGCGGCGGGGTTAACTTTGCACTTTTTTCGGCGCAAGCTAAAAAAGTAGAGCTTTGCTTATTCTCAAATGATGGAAAGGAAGAGCTTCAGCGTATCGAAATGCTGGACCGAACTGATCATGTTTGGCATGTCCATTTGGTGGGGGCGGCGGCTGGATTAGTCTATGGTTATCGCGTCGATGGTGATTACAATCCCAAAGAAGGCTTGCGATTTAACGCCCATAAATTATTGGTGGACCCTTATGCAAAATCGCTGGTTGGTGAGTTTGTTTGGTCTGATAATCATTACTCCTACATACCCGGCGACGTGGCTGGCGATCTCAGCTTTTCAACATTAGATAACGCAGCCTTTATGCCGAAGGCGGTCGTGCTCGCACCTTCTTTACCTCCGACTCCGTTGGCGAAGCCTATCGCTTGGGAGGACACGATCATTTATGAAACGCATGTAAAAGGGTTTACTCATTTACAGCGTCGATTACCCCCTGCGTTACGCGGTAAATATTTAGGCTTTGGGCACCCGGATGTTATTAGTTATTTAAAAGACCTAGGCATTACTAGCGTAGAATTTTTACCTGTACATGGTTTTATTCATGACCAATTTGTCGAAGATAAAGGGCTTAAAAATTATTGGGGTTATAACAGTCTCAACTTTTTTCTTCCGCATGGCGAATATGCCAATGACGATGCCGTGGCCGAGTTTAAGCAAATGGTCTCGGCATTACACGAAGCTGGAATCGAAGTTTTATTGGATGTCGTTTACAACCATACCGGTGAAGGTAATCAGTTGGGGCCAACCTACTCTTTTCGGGGGGTTGATAATGCAAGCTATTATGGCCTAGAAGCGGATCGACGTTTCTATATTAATGATACGGGTTGCGGCAATACGATTAACATCAATCACCCGCGCGTTTTACAGCTTGTAATGGACAGCTTGCGCTATTGGGTTACTGAAATGGGCGTTGATGGTTTCCGGTTTGATTTAGCCAGTGTTCTTGGGCGGGAACCCCATGGCTTTGATCCGCACTCGGGATTCTTTGATGCGGTTAGACAAGACCCTGTTTTATCAACGGTGAAAATGATTGCTGAGCCTTGGGATATTGGCCCAGGTGGCTATCAATTAGGTAATTACCCCGCTGGCTGGGGCGAGTGGAACGATAAGTATCGCGATATTGTGCGCCGTTTTTGGCGTGGTGATAGCGGCATGCTGCCAGATTTTGCTAAACGTATTCATGGTTCCAGTGATTTATTTGAAGCCGGCGGTCGCCGTCCATCCGCAAGTATCAATTTTGTTGCTAGTCACGATGGTTTTACCACAACCGATATGGTGAGTTATAACCAGCGTCATAATCTTGCCAACAAGGAAGATAATAATGACGGCCATAAAGGTAACTTTAGTCATAATCATGGTGTTGAAGGTCCGACTAATGATGCCGTGATTAATGAAATTCGGAATCGTCAGAAGCGCAATCTTTTAGCGACCTCATTACTGAGCCAGGGCACGCCCATGTTACTGGGCGGTGACGAGCTAGGGCGAAGCCAAAAAGGTAATAACAATGCGTATTGCCAAGATAGTGAAATTAGCTGGTTCAATTGGGCGGAGCTAACACTTGATGACTGGACGCTAAAAAACTTTGTACGACAAGTGATTAAACTTAGGCAAAGTGTATCGTTATTGCGTAACCCTCGTTATATCCATAATCCCGGTGAGGATGAAGCGCAAAATATCAATATTGTTTGGCTTAGTCGTGACGCCAAGCCTATGGAGGACGGTGATTGGCATGAGCAAGATAATCACAGTTTAGGCTGGATGCTGGAGTCAACGTACCCTACTCGCGAGTGCGTACTTACCTTATTTAATGCAGACAGTCGCAAGCAATCGTTTGGCTTGCCGAGTGGTTGGGAGTGGGAGCTCAGGTTGGATACAGCAAAGCCGAATGGGCAACCGGTTAAGTTAATGGCCGGTGTGGAAAGTGTCACTTTAGAAGATAAAAGCTTAATGGTTTTTTTGGGTGTTGAGAGTACTACTGAATAACGATTAACTGATGTAACGATAGCGCATGCAGGGGTTCGGCATGTTTTTTCCTCTTTAAATCTTCAAGGGCAAAAAATGAAAAAGGATGACGGCAATTCAACTCTAGGTGATAGCGGTGTGCATTTGTCTGCGGACCTGCAGCGGCATTACAACTTTACACTGGGTCGTGTTGATAGCCATGTACAGCCACCCTATTTATTAAAAGCATTATCTTTTGCTGTTCGCGACCGTTTGATGGAGCGCTGGCGCTTATCGCGAGAGCTTGAGAGTAGCCATAATTCGAAACGGGTTTATTATTTATCGCTAGAGTTTTTACTGGGGCGAAGTTTATCGAATGCGGTTAAAAACTTAGGTCTTGAGGAAAGCGCTGAAAAAGCTTTGCACCACTACGGTTGTACGTTAGAGGAGTTAGAAACGTCTGAAATTGATGCCGGGTTGGGTAATGGTGGATTAGGACGTTTAGCCGCATGCTTTTTAGACAGTTGTGCAACTCTAAATTACCCTGTTATGGGTTACGGTATTCGTTATGAATACGGTATGTTCCAGCAGCGAATAGAGCAAGGGCGGCAGGTTGAATGCCCTGACCACTGGTTGCGTGATGGCAACCCCTGGGAATTAGAACGTCCGGATCATCGGCGTCGTATTAAATTCTATGGTCAGACCGAACATTATACGAATGATGTTGGCAAACAGTGTGCGCGCTGGGTCGACACTAGCGATGTTTACGCCTTGGCTTACGATATGCCAATTCCTGGTTTTGATACGCAAACGGTGAATACCTTGCGCTTATGGAAGGCCACCGCTACGGACGAATTTAATCTGAATGAGTTTAATGCCGGTGACTATGCCGAAGCGGTTGCCGCTAAAAATTTAGCCGAGCAAATTACAATGGTGTTGTACCCCAACGACGCCAGTGAAAACGGTAAAGAGTTACGATTACGCCAGCAGTACTTCTTAGCCTCAGCCAGCCTGCAGGATGTAATTGAGCAATATCTAGAGCATATAGACACTGACTTTAGTGCGTTCGCCGCAAAAAATTGCTTTCAGCTCAATGATACTCATCCCACCTTAGCCATTGCCGAGTTAATGCGACTCTTAATGGACGACCACAAGTTACCCTGGGACGAGGCATGGGCCATTACACAAAAAACGATGGCATATACGAACCATACGCTATTACCTGAAGCCTTAGAGCGATGGCCGCTGCGTTTATTCGGTGAGCTACTGCCGCGCTTACTCGATATTATTTATGAGATTAATGCGCGCTTTTTGGCGCTACTTTCACAGCGTTGGCCGGGCGATACAGAGCGCCAGCGCAGAATGTCGTTAATTGAAGAGGGGCCTGAACCCATGGTACGCATGGCGTATTTGGGTATTGTGGGTAGTTTTAGTGTGAATGGTGTTGCTGCCTTGCACTCGCGGCTTTTGGTTGAAGACTTATTTAAAGATTTTTATGAGTTATGGCCTGAGAAGTTTAATAATAAAACGAATGGCGTAACGCCGCGGCGTTGGCTGTCACACTGTAACCCTAGCTTGTCGCAGCATATTACACAGGCGATTGGTTCTGGTTGGAAGAAAGACTTAAGTGAGCTTGTGCGTCTTAAAGAGTTTGCTAATGATGCTGCCTTTGCTGATGAGTGGCATCAAATTAAATATGATAATAAGGTACGTTTAGCTCAGTTGGTTGAAGACTCGACAAAAACTGTTTTTAACCCCGATAGCCTTTTTGACGTACAAGTGAAGCGTATTCACGAGTACAAGCGCCAGCTATTAAACATTATGCATGTCATTCACCTCTACGATCGTATTTCACGTGGCGATGTTGAAGGTTTACAGCCTAGGTGCGTGCTTATTGGCGGGAAGGCGGCGCCAGGTTATTTCTTGGCTAAGGGCATTATTAAATTGATAAATAATGTCGCGGCGGTGGTGAATTCAGACCCAGCTGTTTCGCACTTATTGCAGGTGGTGTTTTTACCCAACTATTGTGTTTCAGCAATGGAAATTATTACCCCCGGTACTGATTTATCTGAGCAAATATCGACGGCAGGTAAAGAGGCTTCAGGTACTGGTAACATGAAGTTCATGATGAACGGTGCTTTGACGATAGGCACTTATGATGGCGCTAACATTGAAATACTTGATGCTGTTGGTGAGGATAATTTCTTTTTGTTTGGTTTGAAGGTCGAGGACATTTCAGCGCATCGCTCAAAGTATAGCCCTAATCGCATTATTGAAGCTGATGCGGATTTATCTCGAGTGATGCGTTTATTGGAGTGTGGGCATTTTAGTTTGTTTGAGCCGAGTCTATTTGATCCCATCGTGCAAACTATTCGCAACCCCAATGACCCTTGGATGGTCGCGGCTGATTTCCGTAGTTACATCGATGAGCAGCAGCGTGCGATTAGTTGTTATCAGGATAAGACCAGCTGGGTAAGAAAGAGTATATTAAATACAGCGGCAAGCGGCTTATTCTCGAGTGACCGAACTATTGCTGAGTACGCGAAAGATATTTGGAAGTTGTAACGCAGCGGATGATATAAGATTTTTGAAACGTTTTAATTTGGAGTGAGCATGGAACATCCTAACCCGCGCTATGTGAGTCGTTTAACAAAAGACACGCTCGCGCTTGTATTGGCCGGCGGCCGCGGCAGCCGTTTGTATGAATTAACTGATTGGCGCGCCAAGCCTGCCCTGTATTTTGGTGGTAAGTTCCGCATTATCGATTTCCCGTTATCGAACTGTGTGAATTCTGGTATTCGTAAAATCGGTGTTTTAACGCAGTATAAGGCGCACTCATTAATCCGCCATATTCAGGTAGGTTGGAGTCACTTTAAACGCGAGCTGGGTGAGTATGTGGATGTCTTACCTGCATCGCAGCGTAATTCCCCAAACTGGTATCAAGGCACTGCAGATGCGCTTTATCAAAACACGGATATTATCCGCGCCTCTGGGTGCAAGTACGTCATGGTGCTTTCTGGCGATCATGTTTATCAGATGGATTACGGCAACATGCTGGCTTACCACGTCGAAAACGAAGCTAAGTTAACGGTGTCTTGTATTGAATTTCCAATAGAAGAAGCGGCTGGCGCTTTTGGTGTTATGTCTGTTGATGCAAGTGATCGCGTGTTGGGCTTCGAAGAAAAGCCCGAAAAACCGACACCTATCCCTGGGGATGAAACCCAGTGTTTAGCGTCTATGGGTAATTACATTTTTGATACTGAGTTTTTGCTCGATATCTTAGAAAAAGATGCGGCTAAAGAAAACTCTGAGCACGATTTTGGTAAGGATATTATTCCCTCCATTATTGATAGCACCGATGTTTTTGCCTATCGCTTTCGCGACGAAAATGGCGAACGTGCCTATTGGCGTGATGTAGGTACGCTTGATGCGTTCTGGGCTGCAAACATGGAGTTGATCTCGCCAACGCCTTCGTTAAACCTTTACGATCACCAGTGGCCGATCTGGACTTATCAAACACAACTGCCACCGGCTAAGTTTGTATTTGATGATGATGATCGTCGTGGTTATGCGGTTGATTCTATGGTGAGCGGTGGCTGTATTATTTCTGGTGGTAAGCTGACTAAATCTCTGTTGTTTTCAGATGTTCGCGTGCACTCGTATGCTGAAATTGAAGAGTCGGTTATTTTGCCTGAAGTAGAAATTCATCGCAGTGTCAAAATTAAAAAAGCGATTATTGATCGTCAGTGCGTCATTCCTGAGGGCATGGTTATTGGCTATGATCACGAGCAGGACCGCGCCAATGGTTTTCGGGTGACATCGAAAGGGGTTGTGCTTGTAACTCCTGAAATGCTCGGTCAACGCGGTGGGGCTAAACCTCAGGTTTAACCTATTTAAGTGTTGAAGCATAAAAAAGCCCGCAATCGCGGGCTTTTTTATGTCTATTATCTTACAGAAATGTTAGTACTATTTGATAAGCTGATAGCCGCTGCTGCTGAGTGCTTCGAGAATTTCAGCTTTCGGATTTTCAGGTATTTTGATGTTGGATCCGGTAATTTTACGGGCGATATCTAAGTAGGTGTTAGAAACATCCATAATAGCTTGTTGTGGTAGTGGGTTGTTCTTAGCAAGCAGTTCGCGCTCTGGCATTCGGTCTTTGTTTAATAAAATATCGGGGTCATCAAAATTATTCAGCAAAAACTGCCTGAATGCTTCTTTGCTCTGTTCTTCTATTTTACCTTCGCGGTAGCTACTCCCCGTCCATATGCGCGAAGAGTCTGGGGTGCCGACTTCGTCCATATAAATGAGTTCATCGTCACCTTTTGCGTTTTTAACGTAACCAAACTCAAACTTCGTATCGACAAAAATTTGATCCAGAGCGGATAGCTTTTGGCTGATTACGTTAAAGCCTTCCCTGAGTAGTGTTTCATAGCGTGCAATGTCGACGATGTTTTTAAAGTTGAAAGCTGCATAGTTATCCACAATGTTCTGGCGGGTAATGTTTACGTCATCAGCTTCGGGGACGCCGGCAATACCTTTAAGGATCCCTTTTGTAGAAGGGGTAATGAGCAACTCGGGAAGCTTTTGATCTTTCTTAAGGCCTTCTGGTAGCGTAATGCCGCAGAAGTTTCGCTCGCCTTTAGCGTAAGCCCGCCACATGCTTCCTGTAATGTACTGGCGGCAAATCGCCTCAATCATCACGGGTTTTGCTTGTTGCACAATCCACACAAAAGGGTGAGGGATGTCCACGATGTGGCTATTTGCTAAACCTTGTTGCTTGAACTCATTAAACCAATGGTTGGCGATGCTGTTAAGCGCAGCACCTTTACCGGGTACGCCGGCCAAGCCGCCTTCACCTTGCCATATGCAGTCGAAGGCTGAAATACGGTCGCTGATCACCATAATTGCAAGCGGTGTTTCGGTTGGAATGGCGTAACCTTGCTCTTGAATTAAGCGCTTGCTATCACCGCTGTCCAGCCAGTAAACCGAGCGGACTTTACCGCTGTGGACTGGGCGAGAGGTTTTGATAGGAAGGTCGTTGTTAACAGCTAATACTTGGGAGGCAAGAGACATAAGAAACCCGGCTACAGAGGTAGTCATCAATCAAGGGAAATTTAGGTCGCGATGATACCAGCTGCCTTCCCAATCAACAATTTAGGGGCGAGGCAATAATAGTTTGTCCAAATTAGACGCAGAGTCCTGCTTTCTCAGCAAGGCGCTCGAAGAGGCGCATGCCTGGGCCTGTAACGCATCGAGCAACGCAGCTGAGGAAGCAGGAAACCAGTATTATTGGATAAAGTATTACTGCCTCGTCCCTTACCTGAAGCCTTTGTAGTTCAAGGAGTGAGGCAATTTATGCTATGGTTCTGGCCTGTTTTTAAAGCTTGAATGACCCTTTGGGAGAGTAAGGATCTGTGACTAAACGCATATTAATGGTAGCGGCTGAAAATGATGCTTTACCGAACGCAAAGGTCGGTGGTATTGGCGATGTTGTACGGGATATCCCTTTAGCGCTAGCCGAACAAAACTGCAACGTACAGGTTGTGTTGCCTGATTATGGGCACTTCGCCATTATGCCGGGAGCCGAACTGTGTGGGCAGTATCAATTGCGCTTCGCGGGTGTTACTGAGCGCGTAGAGCTCTATCGCCTGCAATCAAAGAGCCATCAACACAAAAATGTCACTTATTGGGGGCTAGGGCATACACGCTTTTCTCCATGTGGTGATGGCAGTGTGTATTGCAATGATGACGACAATCGTCCCTTTGCCACGGATGCTTCCAAATACGCTTTCTTCTGTGCCGCCGTAGGGCAGGTGATTGTGAATGGGGGTTTTGACGAGCTGGATGTTATACATCTCCACGATTGGCATGCGGCATTGTTACTCGTTCTAAGAGAGTACGACCCAAGCCTTGCCTCTTTGAAAAGCATTCATACCACTTATACGATCCATAATTTATCGCTACAAGGCGTGCGCCCGTTTAAAGGCGACGATTCCTCTTTTGAATCATGGTTTCCTCAACTGGATTACAGCCCGCATTTAATTTGCGATACACGGGCCGTCCATTGCTTAAACCCGATGCGGGCCGGCATTAACTTGGCCAACAAAGTACACGCCGTATCGCCGACGTATGCCAAAGAAATTACGCGTCGCAGTGATGTGGCTAAGGGTGTTTACGGGGGCGAAGGGTTAGAGAATGATTTGATCATGGCGCGAGAGCAGGGGCGCTTAGTGGGTGTTTTAAATGGATGCGAATACCCTGACGGCGTTAGCTATATCAAGGTGCCGAAAACACGGTTAGCCCCCGCATTGGAAAATGCGCTTTTAGGATGGGCTTCAAAAAGTGCAGAATTACTCAGTTGCCATTGGTTGGCGGAAAAGCGATTGCTGCGATGGGCGGCCAAAAAAGATCGTGGCATGTTAGTGACATCGGTGGGGCGTATTACTGGGCAAAAAGTTCGCTTGTTGTTTGCAACGCTCGCAGATGGTCAAACTGTGCTTCAACATATTCTTAATGAGCTAGACGATAAGGGAATGTTTATTTTCTTAGGCTCAGGCAACGAGCAATATCAGCGTCAGTTGTTGGAATTAGCTGGCGCAAATGCCAACTTTATTTACTTGCAAGGCTATTCCACGGCCGTGTCAGATTTACTCTATAACTCAGGCGATCTATTTTTAATGCCGAGTTCGTTTGAGCCTTGTGGCATTAGCCAAATGCTAGCGATGCGTGCCGGTCAGCCTTGTTTGGTGCACAGCGTAGGCGGCTTAAATGATACTGTTGAAGATGGTGTCACCGGATATAGTTTTAGTGGTAATTCTATTTCAGAGCAGTCCGAAAATTTAGTGGCCACGTTTAAGCGCGCTTTGCTCAATTATAAAAAACATCCAACCAAGCATGCCGCGCTTGCGAAAAAATCAAGTGCACAGCGATTTTTGTGGTCGGCAGCAGCGAAAGATTATTTAACTCAGTTATACAGGTAAGCATTTATGGCTTCTACGCCAGCGTTAACGCGCAAAGCCACAAGCCTTCTCAAGGCGCGCGGATGGGATATTGAATATTTTAAAGGTTTCATACTTGGCCTAGTGTGGTTGGATTTGTATCGCGAAAATAGTCGTTATGAAGCATTTCTGGATGTTAAAGAGGGCGAACTAAGCCAAGACGAAAATACGGTGCTGGAGCAATATGCTTCAAAGATCAGTGACGAAGTCGAGCTGGAGCGTTACCGTTTCTCATCTGGCTGTAAAGTCGATATAGATAATTTCTCCGCTAATTACACGCATGAAAGTAAACTGTATCAGTGGGCAAGCGGTGTCCATATGGCGTGTCGGATTTTAGAAGTTATGATCGAGGATGGTGATGTTGAGGCGGATGAAACAACCATTTATTTAATGGACCGTATAGCTGAAACCGTTTATCCCTTCCTGGAAAAGAAGTTCGCTAAAGATTTTTTTAGTGAGCTCAACGAGCGTCGAATTCCACCGAGTGAATGCGCAGAGCTGCTCGGACATTTACGCAGTGATTTACCGAAGCTTATCAGGGATATAACGTTGTCCTCACAGATGGTCAATCATATGCCTGCAAGCGGTGAGTACGAAGACCATGAAGAGGAGTTTCAGGGGCCAATAAGTAATGTACATAGCTATTTTGCGGGTGTAACGGATCCGTTGGCCGTGAATGATCGCATTGATCGCTTATTACCTGCTGTAATGGAGGGGCCAAAAGCAAGCCGCGTTAAACATGTGGAGGCCCTTCAACAATATGCCGAAAAGGCCTTGGGGGCCGAATGCTTCGAAGACAATGCGGGTATGTTTTGGGGCTTAATTGAAACACGCACCTATATGCGTGTATTAACGGCATTAGCTGAAGCCTATCGCACATCAATGCAGCGTGAAAAAGCCGTGGCTTGTTACGAGAAAAGTCTGTTGCTTTGCGAGGATGACAATCTGGGTGCGCGCTATTTATTAGCTGATTTATATATGGAGCTGCGACGTGTAGATGATGCGCTTGCGCTGATCGAGCGTTTTGATTCGGATCGTGGCGCAATGATGTTATTTACTAAAGCGCTAGCGCTGTTTATCAAATATGGCGATTCGAAAAAATCGTGTGCTGGGCTAAAAATGGCTATCAAAAGCAATGCTCATATTGTGCCTTTATTATTGGATAAATCCCCTATGCCTACCGAGCTTCCCGGTTATTACAGCCCTGGCGATGAAAGTGAGGCAGCATTGTATGTGGCCGAGAATCGTTTGTTGTGGCGAAACTCTGCGGGTGTAATGGCCTGGTTATCTAATGACGCATCGAACGCCTAAAATCGATTAAGGGAGGGGTTATGAAAGTATTAGTTCAGCGCGTCACGCAGGCTCAGGTTGATATTGCCGGTGAATGTGTGGGAAAAATAGAGGCCGGATTATTATTACTTGTTGGGCTTGAAAAAAATGATAACGAAAAAACCTTAGAGCGCATGCGACACAAGGTTTTAAATTATCGTATTTTTGGCGATACAGACGGGAAAATGAATCTCAGCGTTAAAGATATTGATGGCGGCGTATTAGTCGTCTCACAATTTACGTTGGCAGCAGAAACCCATAAAGGCTTAAGGCCTGGTTTTTCAACGGCAGAATTGCCACATATTGCTAAGGTTCAATACGAAGAATTTGTTGTTTTGCTAAGGCAAGAAAGTCAAAAAATTCAAACGGGCGAATTTGGCGCAGATATGCAAGTTAGCTTAGTGAATGATGGTCCCGTCACATTTATGTTAGAGCTATAAACGGCATACCGCCTATCCATTGTTAAAAGGGACGAGGAGACAATATTTCATCCACTAATACTTGAGTCGAACTCCTTACCTTCGTTGCTCAAAGCGTTGCATGCCTCGGTAACTGCTCCATGCGTTACTCTAATGACCTATATCCGTATAGGCCCCGGCATGCGCCCTTTAAGCGCCTAGGTAAGAAAGCCGATCTCTTCGCCTTATTGGACAAACTATTATCGCCTCGCCCCTAACTCCTCTTTTTTTTGCCCACAGGTATTCGATGTTCACCTATATAGAAAAAATCACGCAGCCCTTCAAAGCGATACAGGCAGAGCAACCACCTACAGAGATCTGGGCATTTTGTCGTTATTTCACAAAAGGGTACGGCAAGTTATTAATTGTGATGGCGATTTTTAGTGTGCTCACGGCATTAATGGAAGTGTCACTGTTTAGAATGTTGGGTTTGTTGATTGATTGGCTAAGCGCGTTAACACCTAGCGAGCTATGGAAGCAGCATGGCACTCATTTATTGATTATGTCTTGTGTTGTCGTTTTTGCACTGCCGCTCTGTATATTTCTTCATGGTGTTATTTTACATCAAGGCTTAATGGGGAATTATCCCATGGCTATTCGTTGGCAGGCGCATAACTATTTATTGCGGCAGAGCATGGCTTTTTATCAAGATGAATTCGCTGGTCGAATAGCAACAAAGGTGTTGCAAACATCATTAGCTGTTCGCGAAACGGTTGTTAAATTGTTAGATGTTTTTTTATATGTCGTTATTTTTTTTGGTGGCGTTGTCGCCATGGTTGCCAGCCTGGACTGGCGCCTTGCAATCCCTTTTTTAGTCTGGTTAGTCGCTTATATTTTAGTTCTTCGGTTCTTTTTACCGCGTTTAAAGGCAATATCAATGAGTCAAGCTAATGCGCGTAGCGAAATGACGGGTCGCATTGTCGATACCTATACCAATATTAATACCGTAAAACTGTTTAGCCATGCTCAGCGCGAAGCCGGTTATGCGCGCGAGAGTATGGATGGTTTTTTACAAACGGTTTATCCGCAAATGCGATTAGCGGTACAGCTTAAAACCTGTGTTTGGAGCATTAATGCGATTTTGATTTTTTCTGTATCGGCATTGTGTATCCATTTATGGTCACTCAGCATAATTACTGCGGGTGTTGTTGCCGCTGCAGTCGGTGTGATTCTTCGCTTATATGGCATGAGCCAGTGGATAATGTGGGAAGTGAGTGGGCTCTTTGAAAATATTGGTACGGTTCAGGACGGTATTAATACATTAAGCCAGCCATTAGCCATTAAAGATAAGCCCGATGCAAAACCTTTAGATTGCACCCGTGGCGCTATTTGCTATCGCAATATGAATTTTCACTATGGAAAAAGCAGCGGCATTATAGCGGGCTTTAATCTAGATATTAAGCCCGGTGAAAAAATAGGTTTGGTAGGGCGCTCGGGAGCGGGTAAGTCTACATTGGTAAATTTACTACTACGATTTTATGACATTGAAAGCGGCAGTATTACGATTGATGGGCAGGATGTTTCAGCAGTAACGCAAGATAGCCTGCGTGAGCATATTGGAATGGTTACGCAAGACACCGCTTTAATGCATCGCTCAGTGTATGAGAATATTACTTATGGCCAGCCCAGCGCCACAATGGAGCAGGTTGTTGCTGCAGCTAAAAAAGCACAAGCCTATGACTTTATTCAAGACCTGAGTGATGCGCGAGGGCGTACCGGCTTTGAGGCGCATGTGGGCGAGCGAGGCGTTAAGTTAAGTGGCGGTCAGCGTCAGAGAATTGCAATCGCAAGAGTGCTGTTAAAGAATGCACCAATTTTAGTTTTAGATGAAGCAACTTCTGCGTTAGATAGTGAAGTGGAGGAAGCTATTCAGGAAAATTTCAACGAGCTAATGCATGATAAAACGGTTATTGCTATTGCGCACCGTTTGTCGACAATTGCCGCATTGGATCGCTTGGTCGTACTCGATCAAGGAAATATTGTTGAGCAAGGTACCCATAAAGAGCTATTGGCAATGAATGGCCTTTATGCAAAATTATGGGCCCGCCAAAGCGGTGGCTTTTTAGGCGAAGACTAGTGTGCACTAATCATATAAGCTCGACCTTGGTCGGGCTAGTACAAAACTCACTCGTTGTGTTGATTCGCCGATAGCTAAATCAGCGAGTTGATAAATGATGCCGCTATTCTCTTAGCGCTATTGCTGCTCCTAACTTATCCGCGTTCTCGTATTTCTTTAATTGGGGGTTGATTTTTCTCCACCTTTTTCTTGCCGCAGCTGCAGCTCCACTGTAAATCCACACTCTTTTGCAAATATGATGAAAAATGGCATCTTGTGATCAATGGTGTTGTTGGGTTTTATTATTGCTATTTCTTCGTATGATTAATAATAATTTATGGAGAACAGTATGCAGTTAATTCGTATTAGTAGTGCAGTGGCGGTTTTGGGGTTTATCGTGTGGGCAATTTACCTGGCTAATCAGGGGGGCTCACATACTATTTTCCGGTGGTTGGCTGTGGTGCCCCACGGAGATAAGTGGGGGCATTTTATGCTTTTTGGGTTGTTAGCCCTCACCGTAAACTTAGCCTTGCGTTTCTCAACATTTAAAATATTTAGCTCTCGTATTTATTGGGGGTCGGCTCTTGTCATCACTTTTGCCCTGCTGGAGGAGTTTAGCCAATATTATATACCGGCGAGAACTTTTGACCCCGTAGATTTCGCTGTTAGCGTTATGGGCGTTACATTCGCTACTTGGCTATCGCGAAAATTTTTCACGCTTTAGGGCCGAGGGGAAAATATTTTATCCAATAATACTAGATTTGACCTCCTTGGGGACGTGCATGAAATAACGTCCCGTTTTTGAATTCCTGGGTGCACGCTTGCCTTCGTTAAAAACATTTTCAATAGCCGGCTATTACGCCATATTGTCGCCTCGTCAAGCAAGCACCCACAAACCCAAGTTCCAGCAACTTATTCCGAGCACGCCCCTTACCTTCGTTGCTCTAAGCGTTACACGCCTCTTATAAACGTCTAGGTAGAAAGCTGTATCCTTCCTCCAACTGGATAAGCTGCTATTGCCTAGCCCTTTTGAATCATGTGTCGCTAAAAATAACAACTCATCGCGATAATTCGTCTTGGCTTACCTTTGCGGCATAATGAATGCGTTGTTGCTGGGTATTAAAACGGCTGTTTTTATTGTTCGCTTGCGGAAAGGTGAATAACGCGATAACTTTTGTCACTATTTTTGTGGATATCCATGTCGAATGAGTCGCATAATTATTATTTGGGTGTCATAGTAAAATTTATTGTGTATGTGCTAAATCGGTGGGGATAAAATTCTGGGCTGTATAAGAAAAATAAAATGCAATTACCTCAATACACTAGTATTGCTGGCTAGCGCCTGCTTTTCATTCAGTGTTTGCACTTATGCAGAAGGCTGCCTTCCGTTGGAGCCTTATCAGGACGTTCGCTTGGGGATGAGCACTGCCCTCAGTGGCCCAAGCCAGCACCTGGGCTTGGCTATGCTAAAGGGGGTAGAGAAGCGAATTAAAGAAGAAAACTGTAACCCGTATTGGCTGGATAGGGGGATTCATTTCAGCTTGCGGGTCAAAGACGATAGTTATGATCCTGTCGTGGCTGAGGTTAATGTAAAGCAATTGATTCATGATGAAGGCGTGATTGCTTTAATTGGTAATGTGGGTACGCCAACAGCGAAACGAACTTGGTCAATTGCGAATGAATCCGAGGTAGTCTTTTATGCGGCCTATACTGGAGCGAATATATTACGGCTAGATCCCCCGGCGCCCTATGTTTTCAATTTTAGGGCAAGTTACGATCAAGAAATAAAAAAAATCGTTAGCGAAATTCTAGAGCAAGGTATACCCGTAAAGCATTTAGGTCTTTTTTTGCAGGATGATGCCTTTGGGCAGGCAGGATTATTAGCTGTGCAAAAAGTATTGAATGAAGGTTGTGTTGAGTGCGCAAAAGATATCTTCCAAATGCGTTATAAGCGCAATACTCTCAATATAGATAGCGCATTAACAGATTTCATTAATAAAACAGAGAAGCCCGCTGCCGTTATTCTGGTAGGGGCCAGTGAGGCGAGCGCAGACTTTATTGAATTTGCGCACCCGTTGTCACCCTCCACGCAATTTTTCTGCTTGTCGTTTACCGGTGTGTCGAAGCTCAGCGCCCGCTTAAAGGGCAGTTCTGCAAAAGTGTATATGAGTCAGGTAATTCCCCTCGAAAGTGAGCGCGAGCGCTTAATAAATTTTATATCCTTCCCGTCAGAAAAATTTGAATATTCATGGCGTGTACCTGAGGGGAATGAGATTTCCGACGAAGGGTATATGGCAACGGCTCTTTTAATGGCTGCAATAAGGACAGTGCCGCAGAGTATTGATGGGCCCAGTTTGAAAGACGCGCTAGTTCGTATTGAGCGGCGATTAAGCCCTGAAGAAGTATCCCAGGATCAGCAAATGCTTAATCAGGTTTGGTTGACAGCGTTAGGGGAAATCAAATCACAGTCTAAAGTCGATAAACAATGACAAAGCGTTTTAAAAATAAATTATATCCCTTGTTGTTACTTTTAACGGTATTGCTAGGTCTATTCTCTGTGGTTCAAGCGGTGAAGATGTATTCCGTTCACAAGCAAAACCTCGAATATTCAAAGTTGTGGGCAGAAAATAAAACGACTGAAATAGCGACTGATTTATCGGTCCGCATTAATTATGTTGCCGGTGTCGCAAGGGCCTTGGCGGATGAAATTAGCCGTGCAGGGTGTAGCCCTTGTAATATTGAAAAAAGTTTAAAACAGCATTATTTAAACAGTGATGAGTTTATGAATCTGGGCGTGGCTTTTAAGGCGTCGCAGTCAGGAACTCCCTATCGATTATATGCCCCCTTTATTCGTAAAGGGGCTATGGGGGCTGTTGTTGAGCGCCTAGATAGTTATTACGATTATCTCGCAGAGTTCGGCGGCGCTAATTATATTTTGAATCATAATCCCGAATTTTGGTTTGAGTATGCACAGCAGCATGCGGATGAGTGGCTGCCTCCGTTTTACGAAGCTGCGCTGGGCGCTTATGTCGTTCGTTACTCGTCGCCAATATTGAATGCACAAAAAGAAATTATTGGGTTGGCATTTGTCGATGTGAGTCTGGAGTGGTTAGGTGAAGCGGTTGAGCGTTACGACTTACGAGATAATAACTATTTAAGTTTGATGTCTCGTGAGGGTGATGAACTTTACCATAGCCTCAAAGGCCCCAAGCAAATTGTTACCGGTTTAGGTGGGCAGCGAGTTGGACTGGTTGCTCAATTTAAGACCCGTAATACACTAACCGGAAAGCCAGCTTGGGCAAACGGGCTGGAAGTTAAAGGTACCGGTTGGTGGTTGCAAACTTCAATAGCGATGCATGATGTGTTGCCGGGTTTTAAGTTGGATGATGAGTCGTGGCTTGCGACTATTCCTGTCGTTATTTCGCAACGTAACCCCGTTGCGTGGGTGAGTTTACTGGTATTGATATTTAGCTTGGGCTACTCCTGTATACGATTGCGGCGAAAGCGTACAACGTTGAAGTTGTTATGCTGGGATTCAACCGTTTACACTCTGTTTTTTGCTTTCGGTATTGTTGCAATTTGGATATTTGAATATGGTTCTGTTTCGGCTCAGCAAACTAATGGTGTTGTGATCGCCAACAAGGCAATAATAGAAAAATATAAAAGAGATCATGCGTTAACGTCATTAACATCTTTTGATCAAGCACCTACGTATATTCCTGTTGGTTTGTTTATTCAGTCAATTGAATTTTTAAGTGCAAGTAATGTGAGTATTACAGGTTATATCTGGCATCGCTATCGGGAGGGGCAGTCGTCGGATTATGAGACTGGAACCATATTTCCAGAAGCGATTTCAACCAATATGAATTTGGCATACGAAGAAGTTATTGATGGTGAAACGGTAAAAGGGTGGTATTTCGAAACCACACTGCGTGAAAATTTTTCACCTGATCGATTTCCTTTGGATCGGCAGTCTGTTTGGATTCGGTTGTGGCATGAAGATTTTGGTGGGAATACAGTATTAATTCCAGATATTCGATCTTACGATAGTTTAAATACGAGATCTTTACCGGGTATTGAAAAAGACTTTGTATTGTCGGGGTGGTTGCTTTATCGGTCCTATTTTGAAATGCGAAGTAATGTATACAATACACGTTTTGCTGGTTTAAAAGGTTCTGCTAGTGGTGCTATTCCAGAGCTCTATTTTAATGTGGAAGTTACGCGAAATTTTATAAACCCCTTTCTGGCGCACTTATTTCCTCTCTTTGTCGTGGTTTTAATGCTATATGCCATAGTTATAACTATGTCTACAGATCATGAAAAGAAGGACTTTCTTGGCTTTAATGCATCGGGTGTCGTTGCTTCCTGCTCCGCATTATTTTTTGTGGCTTTGATTGCGCATGTTCAAATGCGAAATGAATTAGCTGCTAACTCGGTTGTGTATCTCGAATATTTCTATTTAATAACTTACGTTTTCATTCTAATGATAACGGCAAATGCTGTTTTGTTGTCACTAAATACTAAGTTATGGTTTGTACAGTATCATGATAATCTTCTCCCAAAGCTCATATATTGGCCAGCGTTAACGTTGGGGATATTTTTGTGTACCTTATGGTCCTTTCGTTAGTGTCTTATGGATATGCTGTCGCGAAAAGCGCTAAGCTGGCGCTGTTGAGTGTTGAACCTACAGTCTAAGAGTGTATTTTGTTCTCCTGTTAGTGAAGTTATAAAAATAAAAAACAACTGCCGATAAAATTTACATCTACGTCTTTTTAACGTTACTCGCTTATTTCTGTTAGGTGGTGTGGGTTGTGTGTTATTGGTCCGGTCATATAAGCAAGTAGCAGGAATTATTTGTTAAATTAATTTTCATGGCATCACTGCTGGGTAGGTAGTGTTTTTGCCGTACCAATGTATGGCAATCATATGGCTCAACTTGACGGTGCTCAGCAATTTTCAGAAGAAGTATTAACGGCAGAGTTAGGCGAGATTCGCCAGCGTAGAAAAAATATAGGTGAGCAGGGGAGTAGTCCGAATGAGAATACCCAAGGAGAAGATCTTGTCGGCTTGGCTTGCTCTGGCGGTGGTATTCGATCAGCTTCTTTCTGCTTGGGTGTTGTCCAGCACTTAATAAAGAATAATCTTTTTAATAAAATAGACTACCTGTCGACAGTGTCTGGTGGCGGATATACCGGGTCTTGTATTAGCGCCTTAACTAAAGGTGCTCCAGGGCGTGAAGCTCTTTTGGTGGAGCGTAAAGGTAGTGAGGAGCCGGCTGCGCTTAATCATATTCGTAATTACAGCAAATATTTAGATTCTACCGGGCCTCTTAGCGCAATACGTATCCCTGTCTTAATTGTTGAAGGCGCCATTCGAAGCTTTTTTACTTTCCTCCCTATTATTATCTTGGCGGTTTTCTTCACTGAAGTTTTTTTTGAGGCATCTGGACGATTTAATAGTTTGATTCAGTGGGCCGTGCCAGCGCTGGGTATTGCCCCAATGCTAGCGGTTCTAGCTGCAAGGCCAATGTTTTTTGATCGGTTGGGTTGGCAGGGGCGGGATAAAAGTGACAGAACATTAACAAACTTTACTTTAGTCGCTTTGCTATCAATTATCTCAATACCATTTTTAATATTACTTCGAAACGCTGTTGATCTTGATTCCTATGCGTTTTTTTCCACAATAAAACACACTCTTTTTTCTAATACTTATTTATCTATTACAGGCTCTTTAGCGTTATTAGGTGCATTTGTCTTTGGAGTTATAAAGTTTAAAGGTCGAGCGATTGTTTTAATAGTCAGCATTTTGGCGCCGCTAGCATTGTTCGGTGTTTATGTTTATTTATGTGTTGTGGCAATAAATTCACCCTATGTCGAGCATGCTGGCCTGCAAGATGCGCAAAGGGAGGCAATCCTGGCTGGAGAGGATGTTGAATCTACAACGTTGGCAACCAGTATTTTGCTGTTTAATCGATTAGCGGCTAAGTCCGAAAGCGGAATGTTGCCTCCTATTATTGATGCTGGTGCTCAGCCTGAAGCTTTGAGCTCTGATGATTGCCTGTGTGCAACGGCACAAATGACATTGCCCGGGTATTCTGCAATGGAGGTATCGTTGGATGCGGTATTTAAGCAAAAGCAATTAGATTTTAGCGCTTATTGTTTGTCCGGTGTGTCAACCGAAAGCCTGCAGTTTTGCCGTATGTCTGATGCTAATTCTGAATCTGCCTTTGGGGATTATTTTCAGCGTTACTTGACCACGCAAACCCCTCCATTCATTACGTTGTCACTAGCAGAAGGTTTTTTTGTTAAGGCAAAGATGCTGGTTTTTGAAGAACTCAGAATCTTACACGGTCATGCTGAATGGTGGTTGTACTTATTAGGTTTTTTGCTGCAATGTTATAACTGGATGTTTATCAACATTAATCGTTTTTCGTTGCACTCTTTTTATCGGGATCGCTTGAGTCGTACCTTTTTAATCTCTGGTGACGATGACAGCATAAAAAATATAGATAAGGTCAAGCTGAGTGAGCTTAAAGGCGCTGAAAGTACAGCGCCATACCATATTGTGAATACGGCATTAAATTTACAGGGTAGCTCTAACCCTCAATTACGCTCACGGAAAACAGTATCATTCATATTGACTAAATTGTTTTGCGGTAGCGATATGACGGGCTATTGCAGTACTACAGATGTCGAAAAACAAGACTCTCACTTTGACTTAGGTGCAGCCATGGCTATTTCGGCTGCAGCCGCATCACCCAATATGGGTACGGTAGGGAATAGTTCTTTGTCATTCATAATGACGCTGTTAAATATCCGTTTGAACTATTGGTTGCCAAATCCCGCATTATTTTTAAATCGTGTTTCAAAAAAAGCGTTGCATTTTAAGTCTTTGGGTTTGTCTTACTTAATGAGTGAGGCACTATCAACCGTTAATGAAAGCACCCCTTATATCAATTGTTCTGATGGCGGGCATATCGAGAATTTAGGGGTGTATGAATTGCTTCGCCGGCGCTGTAAAACCATTGTTTGTATCGATGGCGAGGCAGATCCATTATTTAATTTCGACGGCCTTACAACTTTGCAACGCTATGCTGAAATTGATCTCGGTATTGTGCTAGATATCGATGTTAACGCAATTAAACCTGTTGATGGTTTGTCCGCTTTGAATTCGGTGTTGGGGCGCATCGCTTACCCCGATGGTACCGTCGGTACGTTTATCTATTTGAAGTTGTCTTTTAGTGGTGCTGAACCTGAGTATCTACACAGTTATCGCCAGCGAAATACGGCGTTTCCCCATGAAAGCACTGGGGATCAATCTTTTGATGAAACGCAATTTGAGGTTTACCGAGCCTTGGGCTGCTTTGTGGCAAAAAGTGCTGAAGGGCATTTTCATCACATACTATAAAATCATAGTTTATTTGGGTGGCGTTTTATCTATAAGCACACGCCCTCGCGTGTATTTTACTCGTAATAGCAACGCCGTTTTACGGCAACGTGGAGAACCAAAGTGAAAATAAGAAAGTATAAGTTGGAGTCTAACTTCCTGGTTGCAAACTCTAGCAGTGGAACAAAAAAATGGTTACCTCTGATTGCGTTGGCGTCATCGGTGTTTTATGGCTGTGAAATTGTTGCTGAACAAGCAGAGGCTGTAAAGTGCTCAGATAAAGAAAATTTAGCGGTAGCTGTAAAATCAAACCCTAAATTAAGCTGGTCTAAACTACATAAAGCTTGTGATGTAGAGATTCAGGAATACCAAAAGCAAGATCCTGTTGGATATACATGGTTTACAAATGCAGCCAATGGATTCTCAGGGACACCATTAGTTGTTCTTAAGTCGTTACCGGGGATCGCGCCCGAGATTTGGGGTAAACCAGAAGATAACTTCTCAAAATTTGGTTTATTTTCGGACCCTACTAATCCTAATCGGGTTCTTCCTCGTGGATTAGGTATTGCTTCTCCTGATGGTCGCCCGCTTGATGGTGATAAAAAACCGACGGGAGAAATTGACTATACAAAACCCAACTTATATATCACGACATTCTCGTGTGGTGCATGTCATAGCTCGCGGGTTAAGGTGGGTAACAACTACCATGTTATAGAAGGCGCGCCCAATACACAGTTTGATGTTAGAAGCTGGCGGCAAGCATTTATAGATACTTATATTAACTATCTAACACCAGAAAAAATTGGTAATAAAGAGGCTCCAGGTTCCACTACGAAAGCAATGTTGGCATTTATTGATGCGCAAGAGCCCGGTTACTTTGCGCGGGGGTTACCTCTACTGCCAGAAAAAGACGAGGCGGCTATTGATACGCAGCAGCGCGCTTATGCAAAGGGCGGCATCTTCACTGTTTTAAATATGGTTGCAGCTGGGGTTAAGGGCAGCGACTGGATGGTTAAGCTACAAAAAAGTGAGCACGGAAATTATGGTTATGAGGGGCATTCTCCAGCCTTAGCGGGTAACAGTAGTGGGCAGTCTGATGGTAGTGGTGATTTGTTGGCACAGCTAATTGCCTCAAGGGCGAGCTTGGACCCCAATTTAACGGAGGAAGCATTTTTAGCAACCCCACAGCCAGCAATACCTCCTTTTGCGACAGTCACTGATGCGCCGAGTGTATGGAATCAGCAAGCTCGGGCCGCGGCGCAATGGGATGGCAGTGTTTCTATGGGCTTTTGGCGGAATATTGCCGCTCAGCTCCCAATTGTTGGAATTCCAAGTAAGGTGGATCTCAATAATACGCATATTGTAGATAAATATTTAACTCACTTACCCAGTGCTCCATATCCTTTCAAAGTAGATTTGTCTAAAGCGGTAAAAGGGCAGGCATTATTTAAAGAGAATTGCGCTGATTGCCATAGCCCCAATAATAGCCGTCCATACTGGGAAATGTATACTGACTTTAACCGTGCCAAGGTCTTGAATGAAGAGGCTCGAAACCTTTTCCTTTCAGCATTTACGGCGTCTTGTCACGATAAAGAATTTAGTTATGTGGACGCTAAAGGTAAAACAATAAAGCCTTGCACTATGGATGGAGAGAAAATTATTCGCGATACAACGGTTGCTGAAAAGCAGGGGTATATGGCGAATGTTCTCGATGGTATATGGGCGCGGGCACCCTACTTGCACAACGGCTCTGTGCCGACGCTTCGTCATTTGTTGGTGCCACATGAAAGGCCTAATACCTTCTTGCGTGGTACTGAAAGTTACGATCAAAGTGCAGTGGGTTGGATTTGGAATGTTAAAGATATAAGTAAAGTATCAAAATCGGATGCGCCAACATTAATGACCTATAACACCGCCAGTGATGGATTGTCGAATCGTGGCCATGATAAAAATATTGCTATTAATGGTAAGTTCTACCGTTTGGACTGGAGCGGAAAGGCCAGCGAGGGTGATTTGGCCAGCTTATTGGAGTACATGAAAACCCTTTAACGTTACGTCTCTTAGCTTGTGAAAACATACAGCGTAAAAGTATTAATACGAAAATTTATTTGGAAATAGTTACCGCCAACCTGCTGGTTGGCGGGCGATGGAGAACAATGTGAATACAAAAAAACAGAATATGGATCTTGTTGAGCAGATTCAGTTAGCGATGATGAAAGTGACAGGGGTTAAGCGTAGGGGGCAGCACTTTAAGCAGCATGCTTGCTTAAAGGCGACCTTTACTGTGAGTGATAATCTACCTAAAGATTTAAGCATTGGGTTATTTAGTCAGCCTAAAAGCTATGAAGCTTTTGTGCGTTTTTCTAACGGTGGAAAGATGGATGATCGTCAGCCGGACATTCATGGTGTGGCGATCAAGTTGTTGGGTGTACCTGGCGAGAAAGTCTTAGAGGGGCAAGAGCACGATACAACACATGATTTCATTTTGGCCGACAACCCTCTATTTTTTATTCGTACCGCAGCAGAGTACGTACCTTTCATTTCCGATTTTGCAAAATCTTCAGCTGAAGGTAAACCGCCTGAGCGTTTTATTCAGTGGCTAAAAGAAAACCACCCAGAGGATCTACCTGTTTTCTTGGGCTTTAGTCAACAAGTCATGGATAGCCCATTAACAAGTACTTTCTGGAGTCAGGTGCCTTATGCATGGGGGGCGGATGAAAAGCGTATTTGCCGATATAGCATCACGCCCAGTAGCAGTAACCCCGCTAATGAGGAGTCATCAGATAGCCGAGCGGAAGATTATTTACGCCTAGCATTAAAAGCTGCATTAACGGAACCTGGCACGAAAGCGTCGTTTGATTTTCATGTTCAGCCGTATGACGACGTTAGCTACGATGCTGTTAATAATCCGACCGTTCACTGGGATGCACCTAGCTATAAAGTAGCGACGATTACAATTGAAGCGCAAGACTTTGATACCGCCGAGCGGGTGAAGTTTGGTGAGAACTTATCTTATACCCCTTGGCATGCACTACCAGAGCATAGTCCAGTGGGTGAGGTGAATGAGATTAGAAAGCAGGTGTACTTGGCGAGTAGCCGATTACGTCATCAGTCCAATAACGAGCCTGAATCCGAGCCGCAATCAAAAAAAGGGTGTAATGCAATGCGTTTATCTCAAGAAGAGTTAACAGCCAATATTGATGATGATTTTAAAGAAGTAGTTGATAAGTTAGTCGCTACTTTTAGTTATGGGGCAAAGCTTAAAAAGGGGCGTGCGACACATACTTACGGCGTTGCTGCTAAAGGTCGTGCGCGCTGTATTATTTCACCTGATTTCCCCAAGAATGATTTCTTTAAATTTGGTGATGAATTTCCAATTGTACTGCGGCACTCTTCACCCGGTGGGGAGAAAGATGACCGCACGCGTGATGGTTGTGCAACGTCGTTGAAATTTTTTCCGGCGGGCGCATCTGATTATTCAGGCGATGGCGAATTGGATATTTTAATGAATGCGGGTCGTCAATTGTTTGTACGAAGTATTCGTGATTTTTCGACTATGGTGCATTCGTCGTTAGAGCAGCGTACGGAGCTGTGTAAGCAAGATGTGATCATGGATAAAGAACTCACAGAAGCTTACCGTATTCGAGGTTCCTTTGCGGATTATCGCTACCATACGTGGTCTTGTTTTGAGTTTTTTGATGCAGCGGGGAATATGAGCTACATCCGTTTTCGCGTTATTGCTGGTGACCGTGGTCCCGAGCGTGGTTTGCCGAAACCTTCTTTTGAGTGTGAGGGGCAATTAACCAAGCCGCCAGAAGATACAGACTCTAGAGCTGAAGATTTTTTAAGGCAAGATTTTATTTATCGCGTGAATAACAGCGACGTGAAATATATTTTGCAAGCACAGTTACACGCGCCAGAGTCACCAGCTGTTGAAAATAGTGAAGTACTTAATCCTGCTGTAGCGTGGGATGAGACGTTTTACCCATGGATGGATCTTTGTGAAATTAGTGCGGATAGCATTATTGGCGATAATGATGAAGTCAGTGGGTTAACCATGGATCCAAATCGTAGCCCGCAATGCATAAAGATACCCCTGGCAACTAGCCCTGATCATTTTGCATCGCTAGGGCATGCTCGCGCTATTGTTTATCCCGCCGCAAGAGCCATGCGCCGCCAAGCGCCAGCGCCGCAAGAAAATTAATTTTTAAAGTTTCGGCTACAGTGGAGAATTTTTACTGTGGCCGCTTTGATCGATTCAAGGGGAGTCAACAATGTTCAGTTATCATGCCTGTGCTACGCATGTGAAAAAATTTAAGTGGTCCTGGGGCAGCGTACTACTCGTACTCATGCTCAGTATTTTTGTTATTTCACGTCTAAATGTCGCTATTGGTAGTATTGGTTATGGCCTTACGCCACCTATATTGCAAGAGTATCAAGCGTTAGAGGTCGAGAATGTTAACCCCGAAGGGTGGGGTAATAGTGCGAAATGGTTTCATCATGTGTCGCAGGGTACATCGACGTTACCTATTCCTTATGAATGGTTATTAGCGCTTGAAGCGCCGAAAAGTAGTCCTTGGTGGGGAATATTTTTTGGCTCTGATGCTGGTCAGTTCATGGGTGAATATATTTTACGTTTAGGCTTTATCAAGCAGGAAGTTTCTGCGGATAACCCTGATGGGCTGCCAATAGGTATTGCGAAAACGGAGAGCATTTACTTTCCAGGTGTTGGTCGTAAGGCGGCTGCCGGCGGTTTTACTTGCGCAGCTTGCCATACGGGGCAAGTCATTCACAATAATAAACGTTATGTGATTGATGGTGGCCCGGCAATGATCGACCTGGGCTTGTTGACGCAGTCGTTAGGTGCAGCGTTAGGGCAAACAGCGTTAGCGAGTAATCTGGTTTTTTTCAATGGCCGCTTTGAACGTTTTGCTAGTCGGGTGTTGGGAAGCAACGATAATATCGTTACACGAACAGCATTAAAGAAAGACCTTGCCAATACAATGAGTCTTTTAATCACAAAAACCGATACGATTAATGTCACTGAGGGCTTTACACGCCTAGACGCACTTAACCGTATTGGAAATCAGGTTTTTAGTGAGGATATGGACCGTAATGCTAATTATTCTCCGATTAATGCCCCGGTTAATTTCCCACATTTATGGACCACGTCTTGGTTTGATTGGGTGCAGTATGATGGCTCTATTATGCAGCCTTTAATTCGTAATACGGGTGAAGCTTTAGGCGTGTCGGCCTTCGTGGATGTGACGGCTCCAGATGATCAACGATTTGCTTCATCGGCAAATATTCCTAACCTAGTCCAAATTGAAAAATGGCTTTCCGGTACGGATCCATTCGAGAATAATAATGAATTCAATGGTTTGTTGGCTCCCAAATGGCCGTCGACGTTTCCAGCTATCGATCAGACGTTAGCCGATAATGGTAAGGTCCTTTACCAAGAGATGTGCTCATCTTGCCATTTACCTATCGTTGGCTCGGATGAGTTTTGGAGTGATGCGCACTGGGGGCCTATAGCGTATAAGAATTCATTGAAAGACGCTGAAGGCAACGATATTTTTGGCTCTGAAAAAACCTTTAAAACAACTGAAAAGTATTTGAAGTTAAATATCATACCGTTAAATAAAATCGGAACGGACCCATCGCAATCCAATGTGCTGGCGATGAGAAGCGTGGATGTGACAGGTTTGAATCTAAATACAAAAATTTGTACTCCGATAAAAGAAGATGATAGCTGGGCGTTGAAGTATGTTGATTATCGGGATAGCGCCACGGCAAATTTTGGTTTGGCATTGGGAGCATTTGTCGAGCGAACAAATAATCAATGGTTTAACCAAAATTTTGTAGCGCAAAGTGATCGCCCAATACTCGAAGGCTTACGGCCTAACTGCTTGCAGGCGGGTGCTGGCTATAAAGCGCGGCCATTAAATGGTGTGTGGGCTACGGCACCGTTTTTACATAATGGTTCGGTGGCTACCTTGTATGACTTGTTGTCGCCTTTGGCGTCGCGGCCCATTTTTGTTGAGCTTGGCAGTCATGAATTTGATGCAAAGCATGTGGGTATTGTTCAGGGGGATAAGATTAAACGCTTTAATCAAGATAAGACCCATCGCAGTCAAGAGTTTACGGCTGACTATGATGACGGACGTTTTATTCTTGATACTCGGGAGTTGGGTAATCATAATGTGGGCCATCAATTTACAGACGATAAAACAGCTGTTGGTAAAATTGGACCAAAATTAACCGAAGAGCAAAAGCTGTCACTTATTGAATTTTTGAAAACGCAGTAGTGTCAATGTGAAGCCTCTTGTATTTTAAAGAGGTTAACGTGAAGGGCTGACCTATGGGGCAGCCCTTTTTTGTGTGTGATCGAAAATTTTTACATCTACCGCAGGTATTTTAAGTACGGATTGCTGTGCTGGCCACGTCTTACTTGCTATTAAGGACGCTAGTAAGGTGGAATTGTGAGCATAATGTATTTAGTTAAAAAAATGAGATGGGTTGGCATTACCTCGATTGCGGTGCTTTCGTTGGCTTGTGTGGGAGAATATGGCGGTGGAGTGCCAGAGCGTTGCCCTGAGGGGCAGCAAGCTGAGTGGGTAAATACTGGCATATTGTTCGATGATTTTCGTGAAGGTATTGTTTGGCAAGAACCTAAGCCAATCAATGTTAACGGTAAGGTTGTGGTTTACCAGAACGTATTGTTTGTATTAGAGCCTTTTGAGGGCGTGCATGTCTTTGATAATAGCAATAGCCAAAACCCGAAAGCGCTAGGCTTTTTATTGGTGCCGGGCAATAGTGACATTGTGGTGAAGGATGATGTGCTCTACCTCGATAGTTATGTGGATTTGGTAAAGATCGGTGTAATTGAAAACGAGGCTATGGAAATTGGCCGTATTAATCTTGCATTCGGTGATGCCTATAGCCTCGACGAAAATGGTATTGTCACTGGAGCAGAGTATGTGTGTAATGAAAATTAGAGCGGTATTCTTAGCTGAGCTAATACGGTGTTGCTGTATTTTTTCGATAGGCTGTGCAGTGTTGAGCGCTGTTGGTTGCGGTAGTGATGGCGGTTCGTCTAATAGTCCAGCTTCTTCGGGTGGGACTTCAACAGCAGGTTCTACTGCTACTATGTCTATCTATAAAAATGTGCTTTATACACTGATCAATAATACCGTCATTATTGTTGATTTGGATGGCGAGGTGGAGCCGAGCAGTATTGTTAACTACGATGCAGAAACCGTGTATATCTATCAACATTACCTTTATTTGGCTGGCCGTAACGGTGTGACTATTTATGACATCAGTAATCCGATATTTCCTGTATTAACGTCCAATTATCAGCATGCGCGCGCTTGCGACCCTGTAATTGTTAACGATGGTGTGGGTTATATTACTTTGCGAAATCGAGGGGGTTGCCCTGGTGATATTAATCGATTAGAAGTGGTGGATTTTTCTGACCCGGCATTCCCTGAAAAAATCACAGAGTTTGCGATGGACTCGCCTTATGGTTTGGCCAAGGCGCCGGATTATTTAGCTGTATGCCAGCCTTCTTTTGGGCTAACCCTATTGGATGTTGAAAATTTAGGTAATATTGAGGAGATAACAAGTTACCCTCAATTTGATTGCTTCGATTTACTTTATAAGGATAGTGTTCTGGTGGTTTCTGCTGCTGATGGTATTTACCAGTTGGATGCCACTGATGAATTTCTTGTGGAGTTAAGTCGAATTCCCGTTGGTGAACCCATATAGCGCCTTTACTATTTTTTGCAATTCACAAGCGACCATTTTTTCATTAAGTCGCCTGTGGATATTGTTTATTGTGCTGAGCACAAAATTGTTAAAGCTGCATCAATGTAGCCTAATCGCTCTTTAAGGGATGCATCTGCAGGGCGAACGCCTAGTTTAATCCCTACAATGGGTAAATTCTTATGGTTGGCCATTTGCAGGCATTTATGAATTTCTGCAGTGGTCATTAGCGAGCCTTCCGCACCTGGTATTTCTGAGGTTTCTTTTGCGTGAGGCATGTGACTATCGCGCCAAGCGCCATATTCTGTTTCGGCACCTGATGCGCCTGAGAACATTAGGCCACACAGTAAACCTGCATCACGAGCTTGTTGAATGTGGGTTAGTGCGCCTTCAGTGCTGCGCATTTCTATCACCGATCTCCCCCAGTTTATGGTTAAGCCCATATTGGTCTTCAGTGATGCGTTAATTAGATTAAGGGTGTCAATTTCTTGCTTTAAGGTTAAAAAACCTTTAGCGGGTAGCTGCCCCTCTATTAATGTATCGCAGTGTTCAATAACGATTCGCGTGCCCTGCCAATCCCAGCTTTGCATTTCTGTGAGTGACTTTGTAAGCGCTTCGGTGGAGGCTGCTGTGTTGTTTTGGTTGGGCGCTGTTTGTATTTGAATTGCGCTAACAACAGGCTTGCCGCTATGCTGGTTGAGCTTGGCGATGGCATCCCGCGCTTTTTGCATAAACGTTACGGCCTGAAGGCGACCAGCTTCATCGCTGGAGGCTATACCGAAGGCTGGGTTTTTCTTGAGTGCCGCCATAATGCCGGGCACACAGGTAAATACAAATTTCCAGCTAGGGTCTATATTGTTTAAAAACCATGCGTCGTCTTCGCTGTGTAGCTGGCCGGTAAAGGGGTGCTCTAAACCCTGAATGCGATTGTCCTGCTTTAGTGCGGCGTAAAACTCGCTTTCTAACGAAGCATCCCAGCCATTGTTGCAGGGTGAAGAGGCGTAAGCGCCGACATAGTATTTCATCAAAACTCCGATCGTTGTTGTAGGCATAAAGAAGGCAGTGTAGCGAGCCGTGTCATATTTGACTATTCTAGGCGTTTAAATAAATTTTAATAAGCTGTCCAAAGTCGGCATGCTCAGGCGTTATAAAGGTATCGGTTATAAATATCGATGATACATCCGGTTAATAATTCAACGAATAAAAGGAAAAATGATATGCCAAGCAACAAGTATTTTTGCATTGTACGTAGTGAGTCGGGCAGCTGTGAGGCGCCATCGCCTGCGCAAATGGAGGCGATGTATGCCAAGTTCAACGCTTGGAAAGATACCTTTAAAGACAATATCGTGGATATGGGCGGGAAGCTGGCAGCCGGCGGCAAGGTCGTAACGGCCGATAGCGTGAGTGATGGCCCTTTTGTTGAGATTAAAGAAATTGTTGGGGGGTATATGATTATTGCTGCAGACTCTATGGCCCAGGCGATTGAAATTGTGCAAGCAAGCCCAGGTGTCGGCGGTGTGGGCTCTAATGTGGAAATTCGAGAGATTAGTAACGCTTGACCAACAGTGTTGTTGAGCACTTTTTTCGTCATGAGTACGGCAAGTTAGTTGCCGTACTCTCGCGCAAAGTAGGTGTGCAGCATTTAGCCTTAGTCGAGGATGCTGTGCAGCTTGCATTGCTGTCGGGTGTAGAGTCGTGGGCGCGAAAAGGTCAACCCGAAAACCCATCGGCGTGGCTATATAGAGCCGCGCATAATCAATTGGTGAGTGAGTTACGCCAGCGCCAAAATCGTGAACGGATACTTGCAGTACAGGGGCCGGCCTTCGAGGAGGCCTGCGAGGGTGAGGAGGCGCTGCTTGCAGATGATTTTAGTGATGACATGCTGCGTATGTTATTTGTTTGTTGTGATGATGGAATACCGCATCAGTCGCAATTAATTTTAGCTTTAAAGATACTCTGCGGATTTAGTATTCAAGAGATCGCATTGCGTTTATTTTTAACCGAAGCTAATGTTTATAAGCGTTACTCACGCGCGAAAAATATAGTGCAGGCTGCGCCCGATTTATTGGCGAAAGATTTTGATGAAACGTTCCTGCGGCAAATACCCTCCGTGCATAAAGTGCTCTATCTTCTTTTTACTGAAGGCTTTCTTTCTTCCCGTGGGGAGTATTCCGTGCGGCAGGAATTGTGTGACGATGCGGTTCGTTTAACGCTTATCTTGGCTAATCATCGATATGGTCAGGTGCCAGAAACGTTCGCGCTATTGGCTTTAATGTATTTGCACTTAGCCCGAATGGCTTCGCGCCAAAATGATGATGGGTCTCTATTGCTATTGCATGATCAGGATCGCAGCTTATGGAGTGCAACCCATATTCAGCAGGGCTTGCACTGGTTAGAAAGGTCGGCTGAAGGAGGTGTCTTTTCACGTTATCACGCCGAAGCGGGTATCGCGGGAGAGCATTGCATGGCTCCGTCTTTTCGGGAAACCCGTTGGGATAATATCGTGAGCTGTTATGAGGTAATAGAAGCCGTCTCGCCCTCGCCATTACACCGGCTTAATCGTGCGGTGGCCATAGCTGAATTGGAAGGGCCCGAGTCGGGGTTAAAGTTGTTGCAGGGCTACAGTACACCAGCATGGCTGCAGGATTCGTTTCATTGGAATGCGACCCTAGCCGATTTACATTACCGAGCTGGGAATACGGTGTTAGCTACACGTTACCGCGAGAGTGCGCTTAAAGCAGCACCCAATGCAGCTCAAAAAGCGTTAATGTTAAGCCGCTGGCGAATGCTTGATGAGCCTAACTGTGAGCCCTAGGGGCGAGGCAACACATAGTTTGTCCAATTAGGCGAGTAGATCGGCTTTCTATCGAGGCGCTTAAAGGGGCGCATGCCGGGGCCTATAGGACATAGGTCAGTGGGGTAACGCATCGGGGCAGGAGCCCCTTATTAGACATTGTATCCGTATAAGGATATACGTATTAGGGTAATGCAGGAGCTATTACCGAGGCATGTAACGCTTTGAGCAACGAAGGTAAGGAGGCCGAGATCGAGCATTAGTGGATGAAATATTGTTTCCTCGGGCCTAAATGCGTAAACGATAAGTAACCTTCCCGCGCATTAAATGTCAACTACTGTGGCCGGTTGGTGTATTTACCGGCTACATCTTGAGATGTTTAAAGCTGGACCATAAAATACCGCGCTTCTAACTTTATGTCACGCAGGTCCTTAATATGGGAAAGCTGAGTAATACACGTCGAAAAAGTAACAAAAAGCCCGCTACGCTCCAAGACACATTTAATGATGCACTAGAACGTTATCAGCGTTTTAAAGAGCAAAACGTTAGGTTTGCAGGTGAAATGGATAGCATGATGGCGCGTGTCACGCCCAAAATAAAGCCGCAAGAGTCACAGCTACTCAATGTGCAATCCCTCCTAACGGCAAAGATTATTCCCTTTATGAGTAAAAAATCTTTACCTGAATACGTGAGGGAGGAGCTAAAATTTTGGATTTTTGATAATTTTGATGAGCTCCAGTCAAATCCATTTTTCGATAGTAAGAGCTTACAGCCTTTAGTGGAAAATTATGATTATCACTGCAGTCTACATATTGATAATGCGAATCAGAAAATGTTTGAAAAGTTGGCCAAAAAAGGCGTTGGTGAAGATGAGATTAATCAAATAAAGTCATTAGCCGAAAAGGTTAGTGGCGCCACAACGCAAGAAGAAAAGGAGGCTTTACTCAAAGAGGCTTTTTCTCATGTTGACCCCGAAGATGATGACTTGAATGATGGGTTAGGGAGCTTATTTGACGAAGATCCTGAAAACCTATTTGATGATTTCGACCCGTTCGCTGGCGATGATTTTTCGGATGATGGCGAGGAGGAAGAGCTTAAACGATTGAATAAACTGTTTAGCCAGTCCGCGATTAATAAGTTATTTCGTCGGATGAGTCGAGCGCTGCACCCAGACTTAGAGCAAGACCCTGATAAAAAGCAAGAAAAACACCATAAAATGGTCGCGCTAATAGAAGCCCGTGATCAAAAGGATATTGCCTATTTATTACAAACCTACAAAGAGCTATTTGGTCAGTTACCTGAGTCATTCCCTGATGAGGATTACGAAAAACTAATTCCTCTAGTGCTGCATATGATTGATAAGGTGAAGGCTGAAAAGTTTAAGGTTTTTGACGATATTCCTATGTCGTCGGTCTTTTATGAAATATTTTATGATAAAAACATTAAAAAAGAAAATGCCAACATTCAGCGACACGTAAAGTTTTTAAAAGACAGAGAGAAAGCACTGCAATCTATTGCTCAAGATATTACCAGTATAGCTAAGCTGCGTAACTGGATTGAGATTCGACAGGATGACCGTGCGGCGGCCACTATAGCCGACTTTGATGACTTATAAACAAAACACGCTTGTAGGGACCGAGGAGGCGCTATTTCATTACTGCATGATCTCGGCCTCCTAACTATCGTTGCTCACAGTGGTACATGCCACGGTAACTGTCTTTACGTTATTCTAATTAGCCACTTCCGTGTGGTGGTGTAATGTCTAATAAGGGGCTTTACCCTACTGACCTACGCGCGCACAGGCCTCCGCCCCTTTAAGCGCCCGGAAAGAAAGCCAAGGCCTAATCGGACAAGCTATTATTACCTTGCCCCTAGGGGCTGCCGCTCAAAAAAATTGAATTAGATATGGAGTGTCATGAAAGCCTTAAAGCCAAGCTCGCCACGAAGCCAAGTAAAGAAATTTTTACGTATTGGCTGCTTAAGCATATTTGTTATCGTTGTGATAATAATTGTCGTTTCAGTAGGGGTTATGTATTCACTGTATAGCGAATACAACGAAACTAAGGCTGAGTACGCATCCACGAGGGCGGAGCGTGAATCGACGTTAATTGCTAGTTTAAACACGCATAGGATTGAAGGGGTAGGTGGGCATTTTTATATTGCTTTTTCGGGGTGCGACGTTTATCAATCTGCGCCTGATTCGCGTGTATGGAATAAGGTCGCTCTTATATACAAGGAGGGGTCATACGCGAAAATATTGACCGGCTGCACACATACCGATAGTTGGCGGGATGACGCGTGGCTATATATTTCGACCTGCGCACAAGCCATTGGTGCTGGCGGCGGGTGTGCCCGTGGGGGCACATTTAGAACACAGGATGGTATTCAGTGGTTTCGACAAGTGGGTGTTGCACCGGAAGAGGCGTGGATGAATGCTTTGTTGCCGTAAAATGAGTGGCAGGAAACACTAGCGAAAACATGAAGGGACGGAGTGGTTAACATTAATATTTGAACTATATGAATGTTAACTTGGTGACAGCCAATATAAAGATAGCGAGTACCGACGGCGGCAGTAATATTATGGCCGTTTTGGTGAAGGGGCCGTGATAAAACTGTTCTATCTTGCTTTGTTTATTTTCGCCAATTAATTTGAGTAGTTTGAAGTTCCCTAAGTAAATGTCGACGATTTCTAGCGGGATAATAATTGCTACTATGATTATGAGTTTCGTTGTTAGCCAGGGTTGGCCCCATGTGTAAGCAATGCTGGCCATTGTGGCGCCGCTTATTATTAACCCTAAAAAGGCGATATGTTCTAGCCATAAAGTTTGTAAAAATACGCGATAAACCGCCATGGTTAAATGGCTATTTTTTAACTTCTTAATGCTTAACATTACCCACCAGCTACCCAGTGTAGGGCCAAGCCAAAAGATTAAACAGCCTAAGTGAATAACCTTAAGTGCTGAGTAGCTGTAATAATCCCACATCTAAGTGTCTCTTTTTTCGGGGTAGGCATAGTGTGCAAATAACACCATCCATGCGGTGCTCCAGACCATGGCAATGGCGGTGAATATTTTGGCCGCATCAATGGCTAATAGAAAGGTCGCTATGGTTAAGCCTATACCAAACAGCCACGCAGGAATACCTGCAAGTGCTACCCAGCGGGGAAAGGTCTGGCTTTGCAGTAGAATAATATTCAAAATCAGCCCGCCAATATTGTACATGCCATTACCAATGCCGCCGGTAAATAGCATGGCAATGGTTTCAAATTGTGCATAGGTATCTGTGGTCATATTCAGCGATTGATTGTTGGGCAATACAAAAGCAAAAATGGCCTCGGCGCATAAATCCGGTGCAATACCTATGGCAACACACAGCAGCCCAAATAATTTCGCAGGGTGCTTTGGTAGGTGGCTGTAAAGCAAATAACAAAACGTCAAAAGCCCCAGCGCCGCCACCATCCACGTAGCCCAGCTTAATTGCCAAAGGGTTTTATTTTCAGCAACAAACTGCATGCGCTCGGCAATGGTCAAATTTGACGATGCCAAGCCCGGCTCCATAAATAGCGCCATGTTGACGCAGGCTAGGGTGATGATTGTGGCGATGGCGTAGATGATGATTTTTTGTGGTTTTATAGCTTTTATACTCTGTTCCAAAGGGTTACTACTCCATTTTAAAATTCACGGAATTGATTATTTTCAAGAAAGATATCAAATTCACCCTCAAAATATACTGGTGCAGGAAGTTGTTCACTTGAGTCTTCTGGTTCGCAGCACAGTGTTTGATCAAATGAAAAGCTACCCGTGATTCTGTTGTCGTCTAGCGCTGAAACAATTATTTTCACATTAATTCTTATGTCTGGACGATAACTTTCCGTCTGAACGCCAGTGTCTTTGTCAAAAGTTTCGTTATAGTTAAAGTCCAGCGTAATAGGGCTTGAACCTATGTCGTATTCAGAATCATACTCGTATGCACCTACTTGCAGTGGGCCGTAGATGCTTATGTAGATGCCAGCAGTCCCCTCCCTGTAAGGGAAAAGTATTGTGGCGCCTCGTAATGTGCCTGTTTGGCTATACCGCGCTTCTGAGCAGGTGTGCATGGCTTCGTTCAGTGCTATAGGGCTCGATAGGATAAAAGTGCCGTTTTGGATTAGCGCATCATTACTAATCTTAACCATGTAGCTTTCAATGCTTTCTTGCCATTCATTATCTTGATAGAACACCGGGCGGGTGTACTCCCTGAAAAGCACGCCGTTTTCCTGAGGGGTATAATGTTCATCGAACCTTGGGTAATAATGCTTTTCAGTTTTATAGCCATTACCATAGCGGGCTAAATTTTCGGTCGCTTCAAAACACCGCTGCTGCCGAATACCTTCCGGGTTATCGTTGATGATGACTAGAGTTGAATGTGTATCTTCTTGCAAATATTCTTGCGTATTAGGGTTATATGTTTTGGCGTTTGTGATGACTTGCCAAGTTCCAGTCATATCTCTATCAAGTAAAGATTCCCCGATTGAAGATTGAGAGCTGCTAGAGTTGTTAGCGGCGCTTTCTGAGCTGGTGGGTGGTGTTTGGCCCGAGTTGCCGCTACCACAGCCGATAAGCAGCGTGGTAAAAATACTCGATAGACTCGTTGTTAGAATCTTTAGCATGATTTTTCTCTGAATAAGTTTAGAGGGGGGATGAGGTTGTTACTGGTAAGGCAGGCGTCAAACCAATAGGCCTATTTTATTAATGTAGCCGTAATGGAGAAAATTAATTAATACTCTCGGCCTACAGCTCCTCAGTCTTAAACTCGCTATAACCTTCATAAAAATAACTCACATCAATCCCTTTCATAAAATAAGGTGCGGTCGTCATGTAAAGGACAGTCACTCGCCAACAGGCGAATCCGTCGCCTAAAGTAATTTACTCATTAAGTAAATTGTTGGATTTAGAAAGTACAAATAAAGCGATGAGCCAAAAAAAGGGCCTTTTGGGGCCCTTATCAAAAATTATTACTAATCCAACTTACTCAAATCCCTAACCGCCCCTTTATCCGCACTGGTCGCAAAATAGGCATAGGCTTTAAGCGCAGCGCTCACTTTACGTGGGCGCTCTTGGGCGGGTTTCCAGCCTAGTTTATCTTGCTCTACACGGCGTGCTGCTAGCTCATCGTCGCTGACTAAAACATTAATAGTGCGGTTGGGGATGTCGATTTTTATTTTATCGCCATTTTGTACTAATCCAATAGCGCCGCCTGCTGCTGCCTCGGGCGAGGCGTGGCCGATGGATAAACCACTGGTGCCGCCGCTAAAGCGACCGTCGGTTAATAGCGCGCACACTTTGCCTAGCCCCTTGGATTTAATATATGTTGTGGGGTAGAGCATTTCTTGCATACCGGGACCGCCTTTGGGGCCTTCGTAGCGTACGATTACGACATCGCCGGCTTTTACTTTGCCGTCGAGCACGTTGGCTACGGCTTCGTCTTGGCTTTCGGTAACGTGGGCGGTGCCTTCAAAAACGTGAATGCTTTCGTCTACGCCAGCGGTTTTTACCACGCAGCCATCTAGCGCTATGTTGCCGTAAAGTACGGCCAAGCCACCTTCGGTGGAGAAGGCATGCTCTACGCTGTGAATACAACCGTTTTGGCGATCGGCATCCAGTGTTGGCCAGCGTGTGCTTTGGCTAAACGCGGTTTGCGTGGGAATGCCAGCGGGGCCTGCTTTATAAAAGTTCATCACCTCGGGCGATGGGCTGCGCATAATGTCCCACTTATCTAGCGCGTCTTTCATGGTGGGGCTGTGAATGGTTGGGCATTGGTTGTGAATTAAACCGCCGCGGTCTAGCTCGCCTAAAATACCCATTACACCACCGGCACGGTGAACATCTTCCATGTGGTAGTCCGGTGAGTTAGGCGCTACTTTACTGAGTTGCGGCACCTTGTGGCTCATGCGGTTAATGTTTTTAAGGGTGAAGTCGATTTCGGCTTCTTGCGCAATGGCGAGCAAATGCAAGATGGTATTGGTCGAGCCGCCCATGGCAATATCGAGCGCGGTAGCGTTTTCGTAAGCTTCAAAGCTACCCACGTTACGGGGTAATACACTTTCGTCGTCGTTTTCGTAATAGCGCTTGGTGATCTCCACAATCAAGTGGCCGGCGCGCTTGAACAATTGCTCTCGGTCGGCGTGGGTGGCTAGCATGCTACCGTTGCCGGGCAAGCTTAGGCCCATGGCTTCGGTTAAACAGTTCATGGAGTTAGCGGTAAACATGCCCGAACAGCTACCGCATGTTGGGCAGGCGCTGCGCTCGTATTCGGCGACTTTTTCGTCGCTGGCGCTATCGTCTACGGCGATAATCATGGCATCGACCAAGTCTAACTTCTTCTCGCTAAGCTTGGTTTTACCAGCTTCCATTGGCCCGCCAGAAACAAAGACCACGGGAATGTTTAAGCGCATGGCAGCCATTAGCATGCCCGGTGTGATTTTGTCGCAGTTGGATATACACACCATGGCATCGGCGCAGTGTGCATTGACCATGTATTCAACGCTGTCGGCAATAATGTCGCGGCTTGGCAAGCTGTACAGCATGCCGTCGTGACCCATGGCAATACCGTCGTCCACGGCAATGGTGTTGAATTCTTTAGCTACGCCACCAGCGGCTTCGATTTCACGGGCGACAAGTTGGCCCATATCTTTAAGGTGAACGTGACCCGGCACAAACTGGGTGAATGAGTTAACCACGGCAATAATGGGCTTTTGAAAATCGTCATCTTTCATACCCGTGGCACGCCAAAGGGCGCGGGCACCCGCCATGTTGCGGCCGGCGGTAGATGTTTTGGAGCGATATGTTGGCATGAGAACCTCGGGTTTAGGATTGGCTAAACGACTTTGGCGGCGCGGCTTAGCGTAAATAAGGCGGCCAGTTGTATTGTAAGGACGAGGAAACAATGGTTCATCCACTAATGCTCGATGTCGACTTCCTTACCTTCGTTGCTTAAAGGGGCGCATGCCTCGATGGGTTACCTTGCTGACCTATGTCCTATAGGCCCCGGTATACGCCCCTTTAAGTGTCACGATAAGAAAGCCGATCTCTTGGCCTAATTGGATAAACTATTATTGCCTCGTCCCTTAGGTCGCGAATTCTAGCAAATTTGAAGGGTGAATGCTTTACTGCTCAATCTGCAAAAAATACGTAGTTTCCCGTATGTGACTTTGTTGTTGAGTTGCTAATAATGCCGCACCAGTTAATTGATCAGGACGAATCAAATGCGACAAATAATAGCCATAACATTACTCGGTTCTGTAGCGCTCACAGGTTGTACGGGAGCCAGCCAGGACTCAGTCAGTCATCCATCGAACTTCAGCTTTTCAAATGTTGATACGCAAGAGCCGGCCTTGCCTGCAGAAGATAAATACGAAGCGGTGGATACACAGCCATTTGTGATGGCAGCCCACGACCCGCTATCGACTTTTGCGGCTGATGTAGATACGGCAAGCTACGATATTTTTCGGCGCAAACTCGGTAAGGGTTGAGGAGTATATTAATTATTTTGCCTATGATTATCTTGCGCCAGCGCCTAGCGGTGACCATCCTTTTTCAATTAACTTGGATATCGCGCCTTCTTTCTTTGGCTTAAATACAGCATATGTTCGGGTGGGTATTCAGGGTGAACTCCCCCCGATAGAGGAAACAAAGCCAGCTAATTTAGTCTTTTTGATTGATGTTTCTGGTTCTATGCAGGGGGCCGCCAAGTTGCCGCTGGTTAAGGCGTTATTAAAAGAAGCTGTAGCAATGCTAGATGAAACGGATACCGTTTCTATCGTGACTTATGCATCGGGTGTGGGAGTGCGCTTAGCGTCTACTCCAATTAGCGAAGCCGATAAAATATTGCGTACCTTGGATAGCTTAACTGCTGGTGGCTCTACCAATGGTGCTGGTGGGATTCAATTAGCGTATGACCAGGCGCTTGAAAGCTACATCGATAATGGCATTAACCACGTCATTTTGTGCACCGATGGTGATTTTAATGTGGGTATCTCGGGCAATAATGCACTGGTCAGTTTTATTGAAGAAAAACGTGAAACGGGCGTGACATTTACCGCGCTAGGCTTCGGAAGCGGCAACCTGAATGACGCCATGATGGAGGCTACCAGTAATGCGGGTAATGGCGTTTATGGCGTTATTACATCGCTGGATAACGCCATTGATTATGCGCAAGATCGTTTGCTTGGCAATCTTCACTTCATTGCTAAGGATGTCAAAATTCAGGTGGAGTTTAACCCGGACTTAATATCAGCCTATCGTTTAATCGGTTATGACAATCGCGCTATTGCTGATGAACAGTTTAATGATGATACCGTGGATGCGGGTGAGGTCGGCGCTGGGCACTCCGTAACCGCACTGTATGAAGTAGCTTTTAATTCGAGCGATATTCCAATGCCAGAAGGTGCGCCGTTGATTGATGATGGGGCAGACTTTGATGGTGACTTAGTGGTTACAGGGGATGATTTAATGCGCGTTCGTGTGCGCTATAAACATCTTGAGGCAACCGTTGATGATGCCGCATTTGAACTCAGTGAAAGTTTGGTTGATGTGATGCCTTTAATAGGACCGGTTGACGGGGGTTTTCAGTGGGCCGTTGCCGTTGCCGCCTTTGCTGAAATTGTTAAGCAAGGCCCTTTTTCAGACACTTCCGCCCTCGATACTATTGAAATGTTGCTAGCGAATAACGTGGGCGATGATTTAGATCGACGAGAGTTTTCTGAGCTTGTTAGCCAAGCGCGATTATTATTACCTGCAGAGATGGATACTGCAGAGATGGATACTGCAGAGATGGATACTGCAGAGATGGGCGGTCAGTTGTTGGATTAAAAACCGACGCTATTGAAATGCCCCGTTGATAGTCGCTATGGAAGGCGGCTATTTTTTTGTGGGTGGTATAAATATTGATATTTTCGGATTTAAAAGCCTTCGCTCTGACATGATTTTTGGTTCCACTTCTGGTGGTGGAGGTGACGCTACACACTCAAAAAAGGTATTTTTGTTTTAATACGCAGGGCGATTCGAAAATTATTTTTTACAAATAATGCGCTAGAGTAAGCGAATATTCATAATAAGAATTTTCGATATGAACTTAACTGTACCGTTAAAGAGTGAGCGTTTGGTGGTGGTGGATGCATTGCGTGGATTTGCCCTTATGGGGTTATTCATTGTGCATGCAGTAGAGTACTTTGAGCTGTATTGGTATAAACCGCAGCCGGGTGTTATTCACGATACTATATTCTTTTTATTCAGCGGAAAAATGGCGGCAACGTTTGCAGTGCTATTTGGCCTGGCTGTTTATACGATGTTATCGCGTTACCAGCAGCGTGGTATTGATTTTCGCGGTCGGCTGGTGTGGCGCTTTGCGGTACTGATATTGATGGGGTATGTACACGGTCTTCTCTACGCGGGTGATATCCTTTTACATTTAGGGCTTATTGGTCTGTTTTTGGTGCTTGTGAGTCGCTTGTCTTCGCGCTGGCTTGTTGTGCTTATCGCCTTTTGCTTTTTGCAGGTGCCTACGCTATTTAATTTCGCGGCAACTTTTTTTGACCCCGGCAGTGCCGCAGGTAAACCGGCTTTTTGGGCATTATCTTGGCGTAACTTTGAAATCTTCGCATCGGCCCCATTCGCAGATCTGGTTCACTATAATGCAGTAATGGCGTATGAAAATAAGTGGGTGTTTAATTTCGAGACGGGGAAGTTTTGGCCCATGGCAGGTTATGCCATGAGTGGTATTTTTTTAGGGCGCATCCATTTTTTTGCTGGTACGACTGATGGCCATAAGCTATTAAAACCTGCGTTTTTATTCGGGCTAGTGATTGCTCTGGTTATTTATGGCGTTAAAACTTTTGGTTCGGCATTCATTACAGAGGGCATGAGCCGGTGGCATTTCAATGAAATACTCGGGAATGTTTTTAACACTGCAATCGTCGTGCTGGGTATTAGTGGGTTCCTGTGGGTTTATCGTTACGCTGCCATGCGTCGCCTACAAAACCTGTTAGCGCCTTGCGGCCGTATGAGTTTGACGTTGTACGTTAGTCAGAGTTTAGTGTGTGTTCCAGTATTCTATGGTTTTGGCCTAGGTTGGTACGCCGAAGCAACACAGTTAACAGCGTTGCTATTTGGTGTGGTGTTGTGGCTTTTACAAATGTTACTGGCGCACTGTTGGTTTCGTTACTTTACCTACGGTCCGCTTGAGTGGTTGTGGCGGGCGATCACCTTGTTGCGAACGGATATCCCTTTTCGGCGAGTGGTTACTTAGGGGCGTGCAAGAAATAACCTCCCGTTTTTGAATTCCTGGGTGCACGCTTG